>CAWVVE010000007.1:0-19256 GCA_963933075.1 uncultured Verrucomicrobiaceae bacterium
TGCGAACGGGATGCGCTCGTTCTTCTATGAGGGCGCGAACTACGAAGGCGTGCCGACCTGGGTCTTCGCCTACTATGCTGCACCGGCGGGCGCGAAACCGGAAGGCGGTTGGCCGGCGGTGGTGTGTGTCCACGGCGGCGGAGGCACGGCCTTTCCTGCCTGGGTGAGGCACTGGAACAAGAAGGGGTACGCCGCCATCGCGATGGACCTGGAAGGACATTTTCCTGGCGGGAAACATTTTGGCGTGGAAGGCAACTTTCCGGCCAATGTGGGACACAAGAACGCGGGACCCAAGCGCCTCGGTTGGTTCGGCGACATCACTTTGCCCGACAAGGAGCAGTGGTTTTACCACGCTGTCGCGGACGTCATTCGCGCAAATTCGCTGCTGCGCTCCTCCCCGGACATCAACCCGAAGAAGATCGGCCTGACCGGTATCTCCTGGGGTGGAACGATCGTGAGCACGGTGGCGGGAGTCGATTCGCGATTCGCTTTTGTCATTCCCGTTTACGGCGGTGGCTTCATCCACAAACATGAGATGACCGCGAAGCAGTATCGCGAATATCTGGCCAAGTGGGATCCTTCGGCTCACTTGCCTCATGCCAAGATGCCGATGCTCTGGGTCAACGGGGTCAACGAGCCCGTCTTCCCCCTCGACGGATTCAGCAAGTCCGCCGCGCTAGCCGGAGGATCGAGCAGCTTGTGCGTTCGTCCCTTTTTACCTCACGGACATGGGTTTGGCTGGGAGGAAGTCTGGGAAATCGGTGGATTTGCCAACGGTATCGTCAATGGCGGAAAGCCAATTCCGAAGATTGGCCGACCACGGGTCGATCCGAAGGACGGCCTGGTGCATGCCAAGTTTACCGGTGAGATCAAGAGCTCGGTCGTTGGCTTCACAACGGCCAGCAAATGGAAGAACCAAGTTTTGAGGACCATTCCTTGTCGGATCGGCAACGGCGAGGTCATCGCCAGCAAGCCCCTCCCGGAAGGAGCAACTGCATTCATGATCAATGCCAGAGCTGGCGGCGTCTGGAACGACGGATGCGTCAGCTCTGTCTTGATCGAACGGAATTAGGCCGGGTGAAATTCAGGTGGCGATGACCACTTGGCTGGTTGGCGGCGGCTTCGACTGCGATTACGGAAGAGCATCGTCCTTGCGCCGGGCCACCAGTTCCGGAAGGGCGAGCAGATCGGAACTGGAAGCCCCGCGGTTGGTGTCATTCGGTTCGCCCTTTCCTCCGTTCAAGATCTGCACGGCGAGGACATTCAGGCCCTTTTTCAGATTGGGCAGGCTGGGAGACACGTTGAAGTGTTCCGGATTGACGGCGTCCTTATCCCAGGTTTGGTCTGTCGCGGCCGAGTTCCAGCGCAGCGACCGGGGAGCGTTCTTGCTCGCTATCAGAGCGCCATTCAAGAACGCAACAAAGCCGTCGTCGCACTGCATGTAAAGGGCGAGCTCGGAGTAGGCCCCGGCATCTTCTACCTCGAAGGTAATGCGTACGAGAACGCTGTGCGGGCGCTTTCCTTCTTCAGTCGCGATCCGGGTCGCGATGAGGTGATTGAATTCACCGTTCTCCACATCGTATCCCACGCCGTTCGGGCCCTGTTGCCATGTGCTGGCATCGAAGTTCGGAGCGGTCCAGGTTGGTCCGGGATCGCTGGTAGGGGCCAGGGCCTGCACGGGTTGCCCATTTGCGGCGACAAGCTTCTCAGTCACCGTTCCATCCGCTGTCCGTGTGATGCGCTTCATCATCTTCTTCCGCGAAGCGATCGAAGGAGACGCCCTTCCCGAAGGCGGTCTGCCGGTCCCCGCGAGGTTCTCTTCCTCATCTGCGCCGATCGCTATTCTGTCAGTCTGTGGTGCTCCCATTCGGGACTTTTCCGGGCTTACGATTGCATCGCGGCCTCCCACGTCGGAGCGAACAGCGACCCCATTCTCGCTGTGACCAGTGTTGAGCGCGACGATCGCGCAGATTCCCACCAGGACGAGCACAATGGCGGTAACCGCTCCGATCACTGCGGCCGAGTTCGAACGCGGCTTCGCCACGGTCGGGGCCAACCGTGCGGGTCGGGGCAGGGGCGCGACCTGCCTTGGACGGTTCACGACCAGTTGGCGATGGTGGCTCGCCGCCACTTCCGCAACCTTGGGAAGGTGCACAAGAGCCATCTGGGGTGCCACCGCGGGTTGGGGAACGCCCGCAACTTTTTGCGCATCGAAAACCTGAACAAAGTAGGGAAGGATATCGAGACCCACCTCCGCGAGGTCAGCCTTGTAGGCCGCGACATCGAAGACCACTTTTCGAAAGGAGACCTGCCGGGTGACGTCATCATAGATGACGTAGCTCGCCCTGATATCCGTAGAGCGAGGTTCTCCGACGGAACCGACATTGATGAGATACCGGTCATCGCGCTCGACCTTGAAATCGAGCGCGGGCTGCTGCGTGACCTGCCCACCCTTGCGCGGCATCTTGAATGCGAGAGGCAAATGGGTATGCCCGAGGAATGCCAAGGGGCTCGTTATGGCCTTCAGGTTCAATTCCGCCGGACCAATTCCGTCGATGTAGCCGAATTCGCCGGGCTCTCTCAACTCCGCGTGCACGAATTGAATTTCAGCGCCGTCCATGCGCAGCGGCACCTGGTTGAGAAAGCGGCGCGCCTCGTCGTCAAGCTGTTCGCGGGTCCACTCGATCACGCTCCGTGCGCGGTCATTGAAGATCGAGGGATCCAGCCGACCACAGGCTGCCGCGTCGTGATTGCCGAGCACGAAATTGGGCGTCACCTCCCGCACCGCGTTAAGGACTTCGAGGGGCTTGGGGCCGTAGCCTACCACATCGCCCAGACAGACCAGGGTGCCCGCACGTTGCTCAAAAGCGTCTGCCAACACCGCTTGCCAAGCTTGCTGGTTGGCGTGGACGTCGGAAAAAATTGCGTATCGCATGGCACACTCCGTATTGACGGGCGGTCGGGGTTATTGCTAGGAAATTCCTTTTGCCGGCCGCCCTGGATGGCGGTTCGGGAGGCGGGGAAGGCGGGGAAGGTGGGGGTGCAGGTTCACTCTATGCCCGCGGTCCACTTGATGCCTGCCACGAAATGGGCACGCGCGAAATCGGTATCCATTGAGCGGATGTCGTGTCCAAGTCCGGTAAAGAAAAAGCGACCCTTTGCCACCTTGCGACGCCAGCAAATAGGATGGTCGTCGCCCATTGGTTTCTTGTCCCGGTAGAGCGGATGCTCCCGGACCGGGTCAAAGCTCTTTTCATCAAGGCGCAGCAGGACCTCAACGCCCGGAAGGCCGGTGACCGGGCGGTTAAAGCTCAGCCAGTCTGCCGTATAGGTGAATTCCCTCTTCTTGCCGGCAACAATTGGGTCGCCTTCTGCCTTCGGGTCGACAACGAAACGGGCTTCCACGTATTCTGAATCTGCATCGAAATCACAACCCGCAATTTCAATCAAAGCGGGCCAGGTTCCGTTTTGCACGATTCCGGCATGTATCATCATGATGCCGCCGCCCTCCTTGAACCATTTGATAAATTCCTCCTGAATGTCCTCTGGTACGCTCTCACCGAGGTTGGTGGCGTTGTTGAAGAGCACCAGATCATACTGCTTAAGGCTTGTGGCTTTCAGGTCTTCGGCGTTTTCCGTGACGCTGATGTTAATATCGTGCTTCGTTCCAAGGCGCGCCAGGAAGCCGTTAATTCTTGGGATTTCGGGGTGGCGATACCATGCTGTGGCGGAGTAGACGAGAACTTCAATCGGTTTGGCGCCAACGGCGGGTAACGCGAAGCAAGACACAAGGAGAATGGTGAGCAGGCCTTTCATGGTATGATCGGATAGTAGGTCGTTGAAGATCAATTGTCGATTGTCCAGAGCATAATTTTCCTCACTACTTGCTGAGCCTTCAGCGGCCCGAATCCTCTACTGAGCACTTTTCACTGACATTTTGCAGCTAAATATTTTCCCCTGCAGGCCCCTGCGAAGACTGGACGACGACCCAGTTCATGTTAACGTGCGCTCGCTCATGGATATTATCAACAAGACCCGCAAGCCACTGAGTATTCCCCTGCCCGGTGGGAAGAAACTTTTTTTGGGGCCCGGGAAAACCGGGCAGGTAAGCGCCAAAGCCCTGCAGCATCCCCCGCTGGTAAAGCTTATCGAGGCCGGTGATATTGAGTCGGGTGAGGATACGGCGACACGCAAGGGAGGTGGAGCTGACAAGGCGGGTCATGCCACCGGTCTCCGTCATGGAGGAACCGGCGCCATGCGTCAATCCGGTGACCGGTGAGCGGATTTAAGCCGTGCCGACATGAGAAGGCACGGATGATGTGATTTCGTTTTTTGTATTCTTAACCTGCGTCGCGCAGGCCGACCTGCTGCATCAACTCATTGGTGGCGTTATAGGCTTCCTCTACCCATTCGACAATCTTTGAGGGATCCGGTGAATATTCCAGCTCTATCGATACTGTTCCTTCAAAGTCCAGTTCCTTGATAGCCTGCAGGTAAGGCGCGAATTTTACCACCCCGCGCCCGGGGGGGAGGTCGCCGTGGACCTTGCCGTCGCAGTCGCTGATATGGACGTGGGCGGCCTTGCCCCTGAGCTTTTCAAGCTCGGCCGGTGAGGTGTCGGCCAACACCAGGTGGCTGACGTCTATATTGGCTTTCACATTGGGCATCGCGCAATCGTCAATGAAGCGAGCCATTTCCGGTATGCTGTTGAGCAGGCTCAGGCGAAAGGGCTCAAGTTCAAGGGCAATCTCGAGACCACGTTCCCCTGCATATTCACCGATTTTCCGAACCCCCTCGACTCCCCATTCCCATTGTGCCTCGGGAGGAATAACCTCACGCTGCCAGATATACTCACCGAGGACGAGCAGCACGTTTTCTGATTCGAAGGTCTGTGCCAGGTCGACGAATTTTTTGCTGCGCTCAATGTGGTAGTCGCGCACCGGGTCGTTGAAGTCAATCAGCCCGGCCGAGACAACAACAGTTGAAGTGATCGGCAGGTTGTTTGCGGCACATGTATCCTTGATCGTGCTGATTTCGGCCTCGTCGATAGACATTGCCTCGGTAAAGATATCGACTGCATCGAAGCCGATCCTCGCGATGTGCTCGAGCCCGGTTTTTGTGTCCATGCCGGCCTGGCCGAACGCGCTGTTGATGATTCCAAGTTTCATTGAATAAGCTGGTTAAGTTGAAGTTTTGTTTTTATTTTTCGTCAAGGCTCTTGGCGCTCTTGTCATCGGCGAGAAGATCGGCAAACTGCACGCTGGAGCGTTTTGCGTCATCCTTGCCGACCTGCAGGATCATCTCATCACCCACCTTGTCCAGCTTGGTGTATCCCGGGTGATGCGACTCCTTGAAGGGGTCGTTTGAACGGGCATTGTAGCAGCAGATCAGTGCCCAGCGCGCACGGTCGGAGAGGTTGGCGGCAGAGCAGTGAAGGAGGTTACAATGAAAAAACAGGGTGTCACCGGCTGCCATTTCACACTGGATGGTTGCAAGTCGCTTGAGTGCCTCGCTGACATACTCGGTATCCGCTCCGGCCTGTTCACCGGTGAGGATGTGGTTTATCCTTCCCATCCTGTGCGAGCCCTTGAGGATTTGCAGGCAGCCGTTCTCCGTTGTCGCTTCATCAACGGCGACCATGGCACTGCACATGTTGGGGAATAGCAAACCGTTCTGGTACCAATACCCGTAATCCTGATGCCAGGCCCAGGCACCGCCGACCTTGGCATCCTTAAGGATCATTTTTGAGTGGTAGTGATAGGCCTCGTCATCCAGTAGCAGTTCCACGCGGTCGACGATTCTCTTGCTGCGTGCGATCATGCCGTAAATGCCATCTCCCGGGTGATTCCACAGTGAGAGCCGCACGTCATTGCCCTTTCCATCGTCCATGGTTGAGGCCGCCTGGTCCATGGCATGGTCAGTGTGTGCGGTTTCGCCTAGCAGAGCGATCTCCTCCTTGCTCAGCAGTCCGCGGACAAACAAGTATCCGTTACGGTGATAGGCTGAGATTTGTTCCTGGTCCAATGCTGCCATGCTCTTTTACGAATCTATTGATTTGCTGTGAGTCTAGGGGGTCGAGTGGAGGAAAGACTACTTTTTTCTTTCCGGGAAATTTGGGGCTGCCTGATATTTTTCAGCTACACTCCCACCGAATCCTGGTGGGAATTGAGTTTGACCGAAGGGTCGTCGGCGACATTAACCCAGACGTGCACATGCGGGCGACCGCGGAAATACCAGACAAATGAAGGGCCCTCAAGCCGCCAGTTGTCGTAAATACCGTCATCCCCGAGGTCGCCTTCCTTGTAGAAGGCGAGGTGGCAACCGTCAAGCCCCCCCTGGGTCGCAAGGCACTCAAGGGCCTCTTTCCGGTCGGAGTGCCGGAAGGGTTCCAGCAGTATGTTTAAAATGCGTTGCAATTCGGCTTTCTGGTTGGCGGCGAATTCACTGACCGGACACCCGTGAAACAGGCCCTTTACACCCTTGAAACCGACCATTTCCTCGGAGGGCATGCCTTTGGTGACAAGTGCCAGTTCCTGGTGTTTGGAGTCAAGGGCGCGGTAGAGTTTGTTGGCCTCAACTGCCTGCGGCCAGAACACGTTGTTTTTATGGTCGGGCCTTTCATACAGGCGTTCTCCCTCATGGGCGTAGAGAATAGGCCCGGCAAAGGCGACGTGACCCGCACTGTTGCCGTCACAGCGCAGGGTCATGTGGCGACTTGTAAGCACGAACTCAAAAGCACCTGATCCCGGATCACCAAAAATTGCGATTGATTGTTTCTTTCCAAACCCGCCGACATCGTCTTTGAGTTGCCGGTCAAAGCGTGTGTGCCATTCCGGGTTGGTCATGCCTTGAAAGATTGCCCGAATGAGTGCCTGCTGATCCTTGGAAAAGAATCCGCCGGCGATGGTCGGCTTGGTGATGCGCCAGTTGTTCTCGATCCTGGTGCGTAAGAGCCCGCGATTCTTGTCGAGATAATTCCACGGGAAGCAGACCGCCTTACGCTGCCTTTCATCAAGGCCCTGGTATAGGAGCTTTACCAGTGATTCAGGCTTTTGGTTATCGGCGGCGGCACACGGTGCTGATGCGGGAGCACCGATGGCGGCGAGTGTTGCGGCACCTGCGGTGCGCAGGAATGAGCGTCTCTCCAAGGCATGTAATCGGCTTCTCATGGGGATACTATATGGCAGATGCGTCGCGGGGGGAATCACGTAATAGCGGAAGGTTCCTTGACGACGGGCCAATGGCCGGGCCTTGATTTAATGCGGCGGCGAAGCTAGCGCAGGCTTATCCCCACCCGCACTGCCGTTGTTCTTTTGCCGTCACCGGGAGACAGTCCACCAGTCCTTAAAAACAGCGTCTCGGTGCCATCGCCATGGTTACTTCGACTGGTCAACTGGATGTCTGTCTCGGGGATTGTCTGCCAGGCCATCAAGTCGGCCGAGTAGTCAAAACTGAAGATGACATCATCGGCTGCCAGGTTTCGGCGCATGGCGATGACGAGGTTCCCGTCCAGATCCAGGGTTGCGTTGATGCGCTTGCCGGGAAAAGGAAGAGCGTGTGCAATGAGTTTCCCGGCATTGCCGCCTGCAAATGCCGTGGAATCAGATCCACCTGGAGTTCCGCCACCGCTGACACTCGGTCTCCATTCATTCCCTAGATCCGGGTTGCCGTTGCCGGTCGGGTCGATGAGAACAAGGCTGAAGCCACCACCATCTGCACTAGTTGGCCACCGGTTGTTGTCACTATAGCTGAAATCCGCGATCACTGAGCCCGACACATCAACCAGGGTGATTTTTTCTCCGCTGTTGCTAAGTCGGGTCCCGTTGGCAAACTGAGACTGGTAAACGACGATTCGTTCACCGGGATCCAGGGTTGTCCCAGACGGGAAAACGTAATCGATGCCATTGGTGAAACGAATGCCGCTGAGAACGACCGTCCCGGTGGTGCTCAAGTTGAGCAGCTCGATAAACTCCTGGTTGCCATCCGCCGGGTGATACATGATTTCGCTTATGGCGAGATTGGATGCGTTAGCCGGTGAGGCTGTTCCCGTATTGGTGATTGTGATGGTGTCATCGCCTATCACCTCACCCTGATGATTGGTGGCGAGGATTTTGAATGCATTCGCTCCGGGTCGCAGAGGTAAAGTTGCCTGCCAGGAATTGGCATCGGTCCATGTCACCGGCAAGGGAATATCAACTCCCTCAATGAAGATCTCCCGGATATTTATCCACCCGTCACCAGTCAGGGTAGTGGTTGGCTGGTTGATGGAGAAATCAGCCCCGCCGTTGCTGGTAATGGCGAAGGCCACTTGAGTTGGCAGTTGTGAGAGCACAAAGTTCGCACGGCTGGTTACATAGCTGAGGTTAGCGGAGTAATTTTCCCCCGAGACAGTCCCCAGGTGATTGAACCATCCGGTGAGGTAGGCTGTATTATAGGTGGTATTGATGATATCAAGGAGGTGACCGTGAAACATGCGGGTGTAGACCGGGCGGACGAAGAGTTTAGCCACATTACGATCACCCCACAGTGATGCGCTTGTTGATCGGCTGAACGTGAAATCCCAGTCCCAGGGCATGGGCTCGACAAGGCCGTCGGGGCGGGCATAGAGGTTCAGATTATGCGGGTTTCCCTGCGAGTAGGTGTCTCCGATACCGCATAGTGAGAGCATGGCGAACTGGCGTGTCCAGCGGTCGACATCAATCGCTGATGGTGCCTCATCCTCCAGGGCTTGTCCGTTCATGCTGAACAATTTGCACATTCGGATAACACCATTGTAGTCATCGCGTGCAAGGTTTGTGTTGATGCGGATGTTGTTGCGGTAAATTTCCTTGCTGTCCCCCTGGTCGGCGAGGTCAAAGTTGCGAATCCAACCGATTGGGAAGGGTTTCTTGGGAGTGTTTGGTGTACCGTCCTGGGTGGCTTCAAATTGACGGATGCCTTCCATCTTGAAGACGGTTCCATCTTCTCCATCGCCGCCGGGCAGGCTTTTGAGGTATATCTTGCCAAAGCGTGACATTTCCAGTCGTGCACGCCCAAACTGAGCGGAGATGTGGCCGTTTAGATGAATGATGTCATTGTAGTTGTCGTGAATTCCACCGGCAGCGTTGACAATGTGCTTGACCAGGATTTCTCGCCTGTTGCCACGTCTCACGGTAATGGTTGAGTGTGTGCCGCGATAGCGCCGGTCAGCGGGAAATTTCAGGTTCAGCGCGCTGTTGCTGCTACTTGAACGGCTGAACATACTGCCACGCAGGCGGATTCCCGAGTCATAGGCAATGTTCTTCTCGTCGGTAATCAGGGTGCACCCGAAGCGGTGATTGCTAAGGATGTCGTTTGCATTGTGCATCGCATTGGCCTCGGAGGAGAGCATATTGATGCGAACGCTCTGCTTGATGCCTCCGGTATTCGGTGTAGTTACCACGATGATTGCCCGGGAGTCAGGACCACGGGAAGGAGCATAGGAAATATTTTCTGCGTTACTCCCGTCACGCGCTTCAATATAGAACTGCAAACGCGAATTTGCGGGCTGCCCTGGCATGATCGCCGACCAGATATTCCGTCCTGCCTGGGCCATTGGGATGCCGCGGAACGTCCCCTCGTTTATCGAGTATCTCAAGAGTAAGGAACTCAATCCGTCCGGGTCGGTTGCCTGCACATTTACTGTGATTGACTCACCGGGGGAGGGCACGGCGGGGTGATGGGTGAGGCTTGAGAGCCCAGGACCCAGGGATGCGGAATACGTGGAGTTTTCCCTGCCAGGAGTGCCGCTGGTCGCGGGTTGGTTGAGGATGACAAGGGAGGCGAGCTTGTTGTAATAAATCTCGAAGCGCAATTGCGCGGATCCGCTGAGCCACTTGGCACGGAAACTGACCCGGTAGTCTGTGCCGTTTCTCGTCGCCCGCAAGGCACCGCCGTTCAATGTCAGGTTCGACTCGATCAGGTTGTTGAGGTAGTTGAACTTGTCCGAGGCCTTGATCTTTAGAACGTTATCCCCACTGGCGCTGATTACTTCCGACCTTTTATGCGTGCCGAGCAGGCGCCAACCACTGGCATCCTCAAAGGTGCCGTTGGCGATCAGCTCAATGTTTGTAGCACCGGGATCCTCGACCACGGACAGGTCATCAAGCAGGATTTCACCCTCCTCCAGCATGCCGATGCGCAGCTCGTGAAAGTTGAACTGACTGGGGCGGTAGGTTGGATCTTTAGCAGTAATGGTGAAGCTGTAATCCTGCCACTCTGATGTCGCTTGGTTGCTGCTTGCTGCCCATGATGTCGCTAGGAGGTTGTCAATGTCCGGGTGTTGCAGCTCGAGACTTGACCCACCTCCGTCTGCCTGTTGAGGCCATGGTTTGTCATCAAGGTAGATGACCTCGTCGGCCGGGTTCTGTTGCGCATCAAGGAGCAATAAGCGCTCACCACTGTTTGAGAGCTGCCCGCTAAAATCACCCACCACCGGGATTCCGGGAAACTTCTCTGCAAGGCTTACCGCGTCCCGGGCAATGACCAGATAGCCATTAGCTGCAATTTCGGTGCCCGTGGCAAAGGTAAAGCGTGCTGCTCCGTCAAGTTTCCAGCCTGAAAGGTCAACCGCTTTCGTTGAGCGATTGTAAAGCTCGATCCATTCCTCAGGATTTTCAATGTAGGGCTTTGGCGGCGAGGGGCCGTTGATTTCCTGTTGGGCCTCGAGCTTCAGGCCCATGACGATGTCGCTGCTGGTGGCTGAGGCTTGATGAACTTCAACGGAGATGCGGTTGGTGCCAATAATGAGGAAGTTCGGACTAATGGTGAATGAGCGTATTACGTCAGCTTCTCCGGAGGTGTTGTTGACTGCGAACGTGGCGGATGTCACCAATCCACCGGGCATGTCGTAACGCGCGATTTCCTGGCCGTTGAGGTAGTAGATGGCCCCGTCATCGGTAAGGTGGCTGAAGTTCAACTGGGTAATTTCACTGAGAGAGGCATCAGTCAGCTCAAATTCGGTTTCAAAATAGTAGGTGGTGACCCGCGGCGCGTTGGATGATGGGTTCCTCAAGGTCGTGACAATTGGCTCGGGGATTTTCCCGGCACTGGTTTCATAGCCGAAGGGTCCCGCGCCTTGCTGCCAGTTGCCCCCGACGGGGTGTTGGTTATTTTCCCAGTTGGCACCGAGGTCATCTCCGTTCTGGTTAAAGCGCCAGATGTCATTCCAGCCCGAGAGCAGCTTTGTGGAGAAACTCGGAGGATCACCTGCCTCGGAATGTTGAGGGCGATGGTGATACATGATCTCGTTAATAACAATGTCCTCCTGGAAAGACATGACGTTGTGCTTATTGGGCGTGATTTCTTCCGGGGTGTAGAATGGTCCAGAGGGATTATCCTGTACACGGCCCCTGGGTGCATTATCGACAATTGCGCTATCAACAGGGAAACCCCCGGGAGAAAACAGAAACAGCGACTCACCATCCTCAGGGTATAGTCCGGTTGCGGCGGCGGAGTAGGTGATCAGGGTGCCGGGAGCTAACCTCTCGGCGGGAAATGTATAGCTGCGTGATGCATCCGCATTGATTGATAAACGGTAGCCTGCAAGTTCCATTGGTGATCCTCCGGAGTTGTGCAGCTCAAACCACCAGTCAGCATCGTCACTGCTGCCAAGCTCGTTGAGGTAAAGGGATGATCCTGATGATGAGGCCTGTCGAACAAGGTCCAGCCTGGCTCCCATAACCACGTCGCTGCTGCCGATTTTGGACTGATGGACCTCGACGGAAATACGGTTCATTCCTGCGACAAGGTTCCATGCTGGTATACTGATCGGTGATGTCAGTTCAGCCTCGGCGGCGGTGTGGGCCAAGCTCGATGCATCCGTGGTTCCGGAAGGCATGTTGTATCTGTATACCTCTACGCCGTTGATATGAAAAATAGCACCATCATCAACCAGGAAACTGAGCTCAAGGGCCTCTATACCTTGGGAATTCTCCTGCGTGAGATTGAACTCGGTTTCAAAGTAGTAGGTTATTACATAGGGATCATTGAGGAAGGGGCGTGTCAATTCGGTGCCAATGGGTTCATCAAGCCCGGTTTCCCTTGCCAGCACGCCAATTCCAGATTTCCAGTCACCTTGAATGTCATGTTCCTGCTTTGCCCAATTTGTTCCAAGATCGATGCCGCCCTCGTTGTAGCGCCATAAGGAGTCGAGTGCTACCAGTGGGATTTTTACCGTTGGTGGCGGGGCATCAGGCGGTGGGAAGTTGACCTTGCCAGGACTTCCGGAGAGGTTCGGGCCCTTTGCCCAGTTGGTGGCGAGAGCACTGATTGACAGTGGCAGGATTTTTGACAGGGAAAGACCTGACCCGTCGGGTGCGGTCGGCCAAGGTGGCCGGTCATTGTATTCAACCTCATCCATGACGCGGTCGTTATTGTTGTGCAAGGTCAGGAGTTCTCCGCCATTGCTCAGTCTTCCGGTAAATGGGCCGAGGACACCGGAAATTTGTGTGTTGGCCTCAATGGCATCGGGATCAGCGGCGACGACCAGGTAGCCGCCGCCATTAATCACTGTCCCCTTTGGGAAAGTAAAATCGATACCGCCGGATATACGCCATCCGGAAAGGTCAATGTTGACGGAGTGCTGGTTGTAGAGCTCAACAAATTCCAGGGACTGGGTATCCTCTGCCGGATGGTAGTGGATTTCATTGAAGACAACAACCGTGTCAATGGCCCTTGATGGCGCCTTAAGTGCGCATAATACCAGGATTACCCATGCAATAGGCAGTCCCGGGGGGCGAAAGATTGGTCTTTTCATTTTTCCGGCAGCTTATCCGGCAGCTTATCCGGCAGGTAACGGCGAGCGCCGGGCATGGATTGCATGCAGGTGCACTTTGTGTGCTAACAATGGCGTTCAATGACTATTTTAGCTTAATCCAGTGAATAAGGCCAGCCTGTTGATATGGAGTATTTTACCGGGTTTTATTTTCTGAAAAGCAGGAACGGCTGCAGTTTTTTCAGGGTGCCGGTCCCGATGCCGGTGATACGCAGTAAATCATCGGCTTCACGATAAAATCCACCGGAGCGACCTTCAACAATACGGTTGGCCAGGTGTTCACCAATGCCCGGCAATTGCATTAACAGGTCACGACTGGCGCTATTCGGGTCAATTGAGCGCGGGGGAGGAGTGGCGGATTTCCTCGCCAGTGCGAGTTCCTCTTCCTCCTCGCGCTCTGCACGGCGCTCGTCGGGAAGTGAATCCCAGTCGGTAAATGCCCAGGTTCCTGTCTCGGCTGTGGCGGCTTTAAGTTCCAGATCCTTGAGCCTCTCGCGATATTCATCAGCACTGATGTTCACGGAACGGCGACGGCAGACACCGAAGGCACGGGCGAGGCCCCGTGAGACGAGCAGGCTGGCAAGGTCTTGACCGGTGGATGTTTCCACAAAGGCGTAGATGCGCTTGAAGCGCCCGTCACCTCTGGCGTCAGCGAAAGCGGTGGTGACAGTAAAAGGCTGTTGCAGCAATAGTTGCACCGCTTCCCAGGCATGACTGCCGAGGGCCTTGGCCCGGGCAATGGATGACTCGTGACTGCCTCCGTGTTTGGAAATGCCAAAGTAGCGTCGTTGTGCGCGCAATCGTCGCGCATCTGTTGTGTTACTGACCTGTTTTTCAATGCAGTCAGCACCATATATCCTCAAGGTATGCCTGGTGCCGTCCTTGAAAAGGACCTCAAAGCTGTCTCCATCCGCCCATTGCGTTTTTGTCAGCCGGCAATCCTTGTATGTGGAGAGTTTTTTTGCAGTAACTGCACTTGAGGGAATGCCTGCTCCAATCCAGATCAGGATGATACAAATGCAGGGCAAGAGAATTGTCCCCGGTCCCGGTGTTGTCCTTATCATCGAGTGCTTAGCGGTTTTCCCCCGGTTCTTCTTGGCTGGGTTTTCCATGGAGGGCATCAAAAGTGTTTTATCCCGAGCAATGAGACACTTTCTAAGTCAAATGTCTACAGCTTCCCCCTGAACCCTGTGCGGGTTGCAAAGAAATGATTCCGCAAGAGGTATTGATTGCGGCACTGGCCGGGCATTAGGATATCGCGCATGAACATTCCCCGATTATTTTATTTTTCCCTGGCAGCTTTTTTTTTGGCATGCCTTTCCACTGGGCATTGCGTTCACCCGGAGTTTGACCTCTGGCCGAGGGGTGGGGTTCCTGATGAGCCGGATGGCATTGAAAAACGCAAGAGGCCGACCACTACTGACAAAACCGGCAAGATGCGTATTGCTTACGTGGATGTGCCGACATTGACCGCATACCGGGCTCCTGAGGAGGGGGCCAACGGTGCGGCGGTGGTGATTTGCCCGGGCGGAGGTTACAATATCCTGGCCTGGACACATGAGGGGACAGAGATTGCCGAGTGGCTGAACTCAATCGGGGTGTCGGCATTTGTGCTGAAATACCGCGTGCCGCGTCGTGATCCCGTTACTCCACATGCCCTACCGCTGCAGGATGCGCAGCGGGCGATTCGCCTGGTGCGTGCAAATGCCGGGAAATGGGGTGTTGATCCCAAGAGGGTGGGAATGCTGGGGTTTTCCGCCGGCGGGAATTTAACCGTGATGGCGGGCACTCATTACAATGAGGACACTTACGTCAAGATTGATGCCGCCGATGAGTTGAGTGCCCGACCGGATTTTCTGATACCTATTTATCCTGCTTATTTAGGCGACGGGAAGGGCAAGGAACGGCTGTCACCCCTGGTCAAGGTTACCGGCAAGACACCGCCGTCCTTTGTGGCCATTACCCATGATGATGCTGACCGGGCTTATTATGCCGCTTTGTTCTACGCTGCTCTAAGGAAGAATAATGTGGTTGGCGAATTGCATATCTATGCAAAAGGCGGGCATGGCTATGGCATGCGCAAATCCTCTAATCCGGTGCATACATGGCCACAACGGTGCGAGGAATGGATGCTCGCCATGGGATTTTTGGGCACTCAGAAGTAATGTGCCCTGTATAATGCCGGTTACTTGGCTGCTTCGATGACAGCTTCCGCGGTCATCGACAATTCCTTCATTACTGTATCGCCAGGAGCACTGATGCCGAAGCGGTCAATTGCAATGACCTTGCCGTTATCACCAACATATTTCCACCAGAGGCCACTGACCCCGGCCTCTATGGCGACACGTTTCTTACAATCCCGGGGAAGCACATCCTGACGATACTCAAGGGACTGGCGCTCGAATCTCTCGAAGCAGGGCATCGAGACAACACGCGCTCCTCCACCAATCTCTTCGGCTGCCGCAAGGACGTGTTGCACCTCGCTACCGCTTGCCAGCAGGATGACTTCAAGTTTTCCCTCTTCATGTTTCAGTATATAGCCACCGCTCAGCACGCCTTCGCGCCTGGTTTCGGCTTTCACGTGGCTTAGTGAGGGCACGCCCTGACGGGTCAGCATCAGGGCGCTTGGACCGTCAGTGCGCTGCAGGGAGGCGGCAAATGCCCCCGCGGTTTCCTCCGCGTCAGCCGGCCGGAGCACGTCGAGACCTGGAATAACCCGCAATCCACTGACAGTTTCCACCGGCTGGTGGGTAGGGCCGTCTTCCCCGACACCAACCGAGTCGTGGGTGAAAATGTAGATTGTCGGCAGGTGGGCCAGGGCGGCCAGTCGAATGGATGGGCGCAGGTAGTCTGCAAAAACGGCGAAGGTGGCACCGCTGGCCCGGAAAATGCCGTCGTAGGCGATGCCGTTCATGATTGTACCCATGCCGTGCTCACGAATGCCGAACCAAATATTGCGACCTCCAGGAGTTCCATTCTGAGGCTCGAAATCCTCTGCGGATTTAATATAGTTCTTTGTTGATCCGTAAAGGTCGGCGCTGCCTGAGACCAGCATTGGCATGGCTTCGGCAATCGGTTGCAGGACTTGCCCGCCGGCGGCGCGGGTGGCGAGCTTGTTTTCTGGTTCAAACTCGGGAATTTTCTCCAAAAGGTCGGCTGGCACCGATCCACTGAGTGCCGTGGTGAGGAGACTTTCCCGGTCAGGATTGGCTTGTGACCATTCCGCGTAAATCTTCTGCCATTCCGCGTGACTGGTTTCCAGTGCTGCCCCGCGCTTGGCAAAATATTCGCGCACCCTGGCCGGCACATGAAAAGTTTCTTCAGGCAGGCCCAAACCATGTCGTGCAGAATCGGCGAATTTAGCGCCACCCTCACCATGGCCAGCTGCGGTGCCGGAAACTTCAGGGATACCGCGACCGATTTCTGTCTTACAGACAATGAGTTTTGGGCGGCCATTGTTATCGGTTTTTGCATTTTCAATGGCAGTCACGATGGACGGGATGTCGTGACCATCGATGACGTCAGCATCCCACCCCATTGCGCTAAAGCGGGCGGCAGTGTCTTCACTCTGTGTTTTCACCGCCATGGCATCCAGGGTGACATCGTTGGAATCGTAGAGCAGAATCAGGTTATCGAGCTGGGAGTGTCCGGCAAAAGCAGCAGCTTCGGCCGCCACGCCTTCCTGTATGCAACCATCCCCGGCAAGGGCAAAAACGTGGTGGTCAAATATTGTGTGTTCAGGGGTATTAAAGCGGGCAGCAGCCATTTTCCCCGAAACGGCGTATCCGACCGCATTACCTATACCCTGACCCAGTGGCCCGGTGGTAGCCTCGACGCCGGGAGTCTCTCCATATTCCGGGTGCCCGGGAGTGCTACTGCCCAGCTGGCGGAAATTCCTTATTTCCTCAAGGGATAGATCATAACCGGCCAGATGCAGCCAGGCATAAAGAAACATGGAGCCATGCCCGGCGGATAGCAGGAATCGATCGCGGTTGATCCAGTCTGGATCCCGGGGATTAAAGCGAAGGGTCTCGCCAAAGAGGGCTGCACCAACCTCGGCGGCACCCAGTGGCAGGCCAAGGTGACCGGATGAGCATTTATGAATTGCATCAATGGCCAGCCCGCGCGCTGTGGTGGCGGCTTCGGTGAGGGAAGTAGTATTAAGATCACTCATGGTTGGCGCCATGTTAGAGCTATGGGGCTTCGCTGCAAGAAATGAAAATGCAGCAATGATTTTTCATGCGTTGGAAAATACAGGAAATAAGGCATCCAGAGCGGGTGTTTTCCGGGCGGCTTGCTGAAGGACGGCTTCGCGGTTATCCTCAGTAAAGTCTCCGATTGTTCTCATGAGAATCCCCCGTTTTTTTACAGGAGTCATCCTGTTTTGCTTCCTGGTAGCTTCCACTTACAAGCTACCAGGGGTGGTGATTAATGAGATTCATTACGATGAGGATGACAAGACATTACGCGCGGAGTTTATCGAATTATACAATCCCGGGGATGCTGCCGTTGACATTTCCGGATGGTATTTTTCCAATGGAATTGATTATGCTTTTCCTGTCGGCACAATACTGGGGGCGCGAGGTTACCTGGTGATTGCTGAGGATCCTGCAGTGATAAGCTCGTATTTCGGCGTGGAGGGGGTGGATGGACCATTCAGGAATAACACTTCGTTGAAGAACTCTGGTGAGAAGATTACCTTGCGTGATGCGTTGGGCAGCAAGGTTGATGAAGTGGATTATGCTCTCGGCTTTCCGTGGCCGACTGTCGGGGATGAGGTGGGATCACCGTCAGCTAGCCCGTCCATTGAGCTGATCAATTCATTATTGGATAATGATCTTGGAGGCAGCTGGAGGGCGTCTGGGTTTCCCGTCATCACGGCGGTTGCGGGTGGTGAATCGGTAACTTTTGTCAAATCCGGGGATGTTTGGGAATATCTGGATGACGACAGCGACCTTAACGCAACGAATTGGACCACGGACCGTGAGAACAGTGCAGATTGGGCGAGTGGTCCTTCGCAGCTCGGCTATAATGAAAGAGATGAAGCCACGCTG
The DNA here is from genome assembly GCA_963933075.1 of uncultured Verrucomicrobiaceae bacterium. Classification (GTDB taxonomy): domain Bacteria; phylum Verrucomicrobiota; class Verrucomicrobiia; order Verrucomicrobiales; family DEV007; genus CACIUL01. Next base: position 17,848 of record CAWVVE010000007.1, read on the forward strand.
GTAAGCGATGGTGATGGTGATCTCAGCACCATTCCGCGTGCGGTGACTACGTATTTCCGAAAGGTTGTGTCGATTACCGGACTGGCGGGGTTTTCGAACATGAAGTTCCGGCTGGTGCGTGATGACGGGGCTGTCGTTTATGTGAATGGTGTTGAGGCCTTCCGTGATACTATGCCGGCCGGGATCATTACCGCGGAGACGCTGGCCAGCGGTACCCAGGGAGGCGGGGCAGAGGATACGTTTTTTGAGCATGACGTCTCGCCAAGCTTATTTGTTGAGGGCAGCAACGTGATTGCGGTCGAAATCCATCAAGCAAGTACCAGCAGCAGTGACATCAGCTTTGATCTTGAGTTGATTGGTGGTGTTGGTGGCAGCTTATCGGCCAAAGGTCCCACGCCCGGCGCACAGAACAGATCTTTCGCATTGAATGCGCCACCACAATTGCGTCAGGTCCGGCACGTTCCGATCGGTCGCGTTCCGGGTCAGGACAGGAGTATCCTTCCCGGTGAGGAGGTGCTGATCAGTGTCAAGGCTACCGATGTGGCCGGCATATCCTCAGTCACCCTCCAGTATCAGGTGGTTGAACCTGGCGATTATATTAAGCATGATGATCCGCGTTATGCGACGCTCTGGAGCAGCTTACCGATGCTTGATGATGGCGGCGGCGGTGACCTGTCCGCTGCGGATGATGTCTACAGTGTGATAATGCCGGCCGACCTGCATTTACATCGGCGCCTCATTCGCTATCGCATCGTGGCTTCTGATGCCACCGGGGTGGGGATCCGCTGTCCCTACACAGATGATAATGGACTTAACTTTGCATACTTCGTCTACGGAAGTGTGCCGGTCTGGACGGCCGGTAATACTTTCTACGACTTCTCCAAACTGGAACCGGTGCAGGTTTATCATCTGATTACAACCCGTGAGGAGCATGAGGAATCACAGCACATTCCCAGTGCCAACATATCCAGTTATGGCGGCAGCGATTATCGCTGGACCGGTGCGCTCGTCTCTGAGGGGAAGGTCTATGACCATGTTGGCTTCCGTGCACGTGGCGGAGTGTGGCGTTACGCGATGGGCAAGAACATGTGGAAGTTTGATTTTCATCGTGGACACCGTTTCCAGGCGCGGGATGATTATAACGAGAAATACAAGCGCAGCTGGGACAAACTGAACTTCTCAGCTCTTATCCAACAGGGGAATTTTGCGCAGCGTGGTGAGCAGGGACTTTTTGAGGGGGCAGGCTTTAAGCTGCATAACCTGGCAGGAAACCCGGCGCCCAAGACTCACTATGTCCATTTCCGCATGATTGAGCATGCCGGCGAGACCGGGCCGGGCGCATCGCGTTTCGACGATGATTTCCAGGGCCTCTACATGGCGATTGAGCAGATGGACGGTCAGTTCCTCAG
>CAWVVE010000008.1:0-19207 GCA_963933075.1 uncultured Verrucomicrobiaceae bacterium
GCAAACCATTATCAAGTTCGAAGCATTCCACCTTATTCTTCAGGATCAGGGTATCCACATGAACCACAGGCTTCTCACGCTCAGCACCTATCTCGATGACGTTGAGCCCTGAATCGACAAGGTAACCCTCAGCAACCCTTTTCACATCATCAGGTGTGACTGCGGAAATTCTCCGCATGTATTCTGAAGTAAACCCGAGATTCTGTGAAAGAATCCAATTGGAACCGAGATCCTCTGCTTGTCCATGCATGGTTACCAATGACCCCAGTTGCGCTGCCAGAGCCATGCGACAGGCCTTGGAAACCTCATCATCACTTACGCCATTTACCGCTAATTGATCCACCTGTTCTAAAATAACACCCTCCACCTCCTCCCTGTTATCAGGATTCAAGTCCGCACCAACCGCAAAAAGCCCGTTGTCGGATGGTGTAAATGAGCAAGCATTAATTCGATGAACCAGGCCAGCACGTTCCCTCACCTGTACGTGCAGCCTTGAACTGCGCCCGCCTCCAAGCACGGCAGCCAATACATCAAGCGCCGGCATATCCTCATGAGTGACACCAGGTATTTGCCAAGCCATCAAGAATTTGGTAACCGGGGTCGAGAACTCCTTGAAAACATCACGCCTTCCCAACTGTTTAGGTTCCTGCGGCACATGAAGGGCAGGTAGTGGCTGCTGCGGAAGATCCTGAAAAAATGAAGCTACCTGATCCCGCACCTCGTCGGGTTCAACAGCCCCGACGATGACAAAGAAAAGATTACCCGGAATATATCGCGAACGGTAATAATCAACGACGTCATCCCGGCTCAGTTGATTGAATATATCAAGCCTGCCAATAACCGGAATCCCATAGGGATGAATTTTGAAGGCACTGGCGAACATCTCCCTGCTTGCCACTCGGTCAGGATCATCGTCAATCATCGCGAACTCACGGCGAATGACTTCCTGCTCCCTGGTAAATTCCTCTTCCGGTATCGTAGCTCGTCCAACAACATCCATGAGCACCTCAAGGCAGCCTCTCCAACTCTCGCCGGGGCAATCAGTATAGTAGACTGTTCGGTCAAATGACGTGTAGGCATTCATCTGCCCACCCAATGCACTCACTTCACGAGCAACATCTTCGGATAAGCGCGATTCAGTTCCCTTGAACAACATATGCTCAAGGATATGCGAGAGCCCTGCCCCGATCCATTCCCCCTCATGAATGCTGCCAGTCCGACACCAGGCCTGCAGGCTGACCACAGGTGCAGAAATATCTTTCCTGACAATAAGAGTCAGACCGTTATCCAATACTGTCTTCTCGACCGGCAATTCCGGCACCCCAATTACCGGGGAACCATTGCCTGATATAGGAGAATGCCCACCGATTGTCATCACTGATGACTACCTGAACCTGAACTGTTTTCCTTTTCTCGCTTACTCACAGGCAGAAACGGCGTCACAAATGCCTCCTGGAAATCATACCCTCCGGAAAAATTCTCGCGGCAATCCTGCTCACTTTTACCAAACGCCCCGGCATCAATTAAATTAAAGACCATCTCCCCTATGTCCTCACAGGAATTAATTCCCCACTCCTCGAATACCGATATAGCCATTGGCCCGAATTTTCTTTTAGCCCGGGCACGGAAAACCTCCAGCAATTCCTCCCCTCCCACATGCCGGTCTTCACCGCCGGTTTCCTTGTAATGTTTATCTACAGCCTGGGTCAAGACCTCCTGAAGGAAGTAATAAGCATCACCAGCATAACGCGCATCACTGGAAATCACCGAATCGACGGCATCCTTAAAATCAATCTTCTGCATGATTCACCTGCTCTGTTTGAGCGCTGAGATTATCTGAGGAGTGGAAGTTTGCTTTCCACAGGCGATGTCCGGCACCTAATAAAAAGGACATGATCAACGCGGCCAGAATCACTCTCTCTCTAACGGTAAAATTCTGCATCTGCTCCTTCTTAATCCCGATGAAACTCTTTGTCGAGTTCATCCAGATACTTCGACAATCGGTCCCTGCGGGGTGGCAGGGGACGCTGCAGGTCCTCAAAGACCCTCTGGTATACCATAAATGCGCCACTGCGCCTTTTAACCTGGGTTGCCTCGTACCAATTAATATAATCCATCGCCTCCTCTGCCAAACCGGAAAGTTCAGCACGTGCCGCGGCAAGTTCAGCAAGTTTTTCATCAATTCCTGAAATCTTTCCATTAGCAAGGAGTGTAAGCACTGCCTGATAATCCCGAATCATCGGACGATGAAGAGGAAACGCGCGATAAGAAAGATGCAGGAGTTTCACCTCAATATCATCAAGAAGTTTTGTACGCTCAGAATGAGTAATAAACCGGCGGTATTCCGAGATGTCCACTTCCACAAAATCCGCATCTTCCGGCACGAGTTCTTTGCCTCCAGTCTTTACCTTCTTCCCCGGCCTTAAGAAACTCAAAATCCTTTTAGGTCTCTTACTCTCCCTTGACCGGGCATTCTCCTTCCGCGGGACATAACGAACCCTGAGCGACGCTTGCAGCGCCTGCTCGGTCTCCAGTGGATCAAGGATATCCTTCACCGTTGGTTGGGCCATCTCGGCAAGTTCAAGCGACCACCATTTCTCCAGACTGTTCCCTGATTTTCCAATCTCAGGAAAATGTTTCTCGAACAAGGCCTTTGGAGATCCCCTGAATACTGCAAGATCTGAAATCATTCTTCCCAACTTCATGGACCCTTCATCCTGACCAAGAAGCGCAAGAACCAAGCAACAACAGGATGCCCTGTAAATCTCACTTGCGATAGAATTTTTCCTGCTTTGGTCAGAAAATATAACATCCGTTACCGACACAATCTTTTCCGACTTTAAAATCGAGGAAAACAATCTGGTCGGGCGCCCCTCGCGGCGATACTCAATAGCCTCTATCACACCAACACGCAGCCACTCAGGAAGAACACTTTTGCTCCCCTTAAAATCAACCCTTGGATGAGGGCGCAGAATGAACTCAATAAGGATCAAGCGAACGGCTTCCTCCCTGAGGAGTGCTGCCGTAAAACCATCGCTAATCTCTATATCAGCCTGTATCCTGAACCCGCCCCCCGCCAACCTGAAGATCTTGGGCCTGATCAGTTTATCGCGGGCGATGTCACTTGTGTGCCCTCTAAGCTGAAGCACAATCGGCCATCGCCAGCGATCAGGCTGACCAAGGAGATCGAGCAACTCATCCTTCACCTCCTCGCAAAATACACAGAAAGCTCCACGGGTATGCCCATCCTTGCCGTGAATGATAAATTGCTTCGAGCGACTCCTGCTGCTGCCACCTTCACCCGCAACACCAGAGAGGGCACCCGCATGTAAAGCACTCCGAAAGCCAACAGGATCAAGCAGCATTGCAACCGCAATGATTCCGATCATACATTTGGACATGATGAGGTGCTAAAGATAAATTGAAGGGGCAGGTTACCTGCCAACGGGAACTGGCTTCAAACATGAGGCTTCAGGATAAGCCACCCGTCCCTAATAGTAATGCCTCCAAGGTGGGAAAGCATCTCTTTTTCTGGAACAAGGACATTGCCTACATTCAGCAGGGCTTTCCTGATAAGCCCCACGAAATTCCTGGTAACCGGTAAACTGCCAAATTTACCACCAATCACCTTGACCTCCGTCATTTTTGACGATCCCTCAGTAAAGACCTTTATTGCCAATTGAGCACTTACTGTGGATGTCATTCCAAGAACATCGCGTTCAAAGATAATCTCAATGCTATTCTCATTCAATTGCACCAGTAATCTCTTAAACTCAGAAAAAATTTCGAAACCGTCCGCTTCACGGGCATTAATGACAAGACGCAGGTGATCATTCAGGGCCTTCTCGCTGCATTTGAATGACCTGCCACTGAGGATTGCCCGGTTAGCCTTCTCAAGCAGGTCACCGGTCACAATCCCATCCTCGTCTGTCCGGTCAATATCCGCGAGTGACTGCGGCATAAAAATTAACACGGTGCCAACCGCCAATCCTATCACAAAGAGGAGGTTTAAGATAAACAATAACAGTCGTGCCGTCCTCATACTGTAATGATATCGAGAACTACCAAGAAAATCTGTCCTGGAACGACAGACGAATGACTAGTCAGCCTTGGGACTTGATGAAGTGGATTTTTTAGCCGGCTCCTTATTTTTACCGGAAGATTTATCTTTCTTCTCCTTAACGGAATTCTGTTCCGCCTTCTCCCCGGCTTTATAGGACTCGCTCCGGTAATCAGTGCCATAGAAGCCGGATCCCTTAAAGATGATTCCCGCCCCCGTCCCCAACAGGCGACTGACCTTGCCACTGCATGAGGTATCTGGACATTTCGTAAGTTTCTTGTCGTTCATCGACTGGAAAACCTCGAAGATATTCCCACACTTTGCACACTGGTAATCGTAGTTGGGCATTAGATATCAGGCCACATGGGGCACCTTTACTGGTTTAATCGGTAATTCCTTTGCCTCGTTCACGCAATGCTAAACTCATGTGCGCAGAACCCTTGACCCGTTCACAGCCCTGCCATTAATTGAACATCTTGAATATAATCGCTGAAGCCTGTGCCAGATAACCGCCTCTTTCTTAATGCCGTTCTAGTCTCAACCGGCATGCTTGCTGCATGCACAACGACAGACCCTTCAAATACACGACACAACAAGGCAGTCTACCTGGAGGCGGTGGGAGGCTCCAGAGTCATTGACAGGGCCTCAGCAGGACCTGCCGATACAGTTTCCTATTGGGATGCAGGCGCGGCATCAGGAAGCCCATTAATCAGAATTTCCTTAAAAAAGCAGAAAGCAAAATTCTACAGGGGCAGTACCCTCATTGGCGTTTCGCAGATTTCCAGTGGCAAGGAGGGATTTGGGACTCCCCTTGGTTCCTACAAAATCCTGCGAAAGGAGATGACTCATGCCTCAAACCTCTATGGCATGTGGAAAACCGCCGATGGAACCGTTATCAATGACGATGTCGACGTGCGCAAAAACCCTACCCCACCGCCCGGAACTTACTTTGAAGGGGCACCAATGCCATATTTCATGCGCATAACTAACAGCGGAGTTGGAATGCATCAGGGATATCTCCCGGGTTTTGCCGCCTCCCACGGCTGCATACGCATGCCTTATTGGATCGTAAGACATTTCTTTAATAATGTTTCCGTAGGAACCCCGGTCATTGTGGAAAATTAGCGCAACATGCCAAACCCTTTAAATGGAAATCAGCGCACCTGACCTAACGCGGTTAATCAAGGCCCATGCTGGCACCGTCCAGCTCATTGACTGCCGTGAACCAGAAGAATGGCACCAATGCCGCATTAACGGAGCAGAACTCATCCCGCTATCTCAATTTGCACAACTAACGGAACATTGGGACTTCTCGGACAAAAGGAAAAAAATCATCTACTGCCACCACGGTATACGCTCACTGCAGGCTACCCGGTTCCTTAGAAACAGAGGATTCGAAAACACATACAGTCTCCGGGGGGGAATCGACGCCTGGTCCGTTGAGGTGGATCCGGCAATACCCCGCTACTGACAACAGAGGGTGCCGCCACTATCAACCATGGTAAAAGCGAGCGTGCGCTTTAAACCATGGAACCCTCAAAAAAATTAGGCCTGCCCATCAACCCGGGCCGCCGTGCGCAAACGCAATCCATTAAGGCGAATAAATCCACTGGCATCATCCTGGTTGTAAGCTTCTTCCGAGCCTCCCTCCATAGTCGCAACATCCTCACTGTAAAGGCTCCTGTGGCTCTTGACTCCAGCAGCAATCACATTGCCCTTGTAGAGCTTCACCCGCACTTCGCCGCTTACCCCTTTCTGGCTCTCCGTAACCAGTGCCTGGATAGCCTCCCGTTCAGGCGCAAACCAAAAGCCATTATACACAAGCTCCGCATACTTTGGAATCAACGAATCCCTGATATGCATCACTTCACGATCCATCGTCAGACTCTCCATCTGGCGGTGGGCATGATATAGGATTGCTCCTCCGGGCGTTTCATAAACCCCACGACTCTTCATTCCTACAAAGCGATTCTCGACCATGTCCACCCGGCCGATACCGTGCATTCCGCCAAGGTAATTCAGGATCAGCATCACAGAATAGGGAGAAAGTTTCGTATACCCGTTGTCATCGCCCTGGCCGGTAACTCCGAGTGCCTCCATCACCTGCTCAATCCCGTCAAACAACAACCCGACCGCATCGCCCTTGTGGAAAAGGAGCTGTAAATAACCCGGGCTATCCGGAGCAGATTCCGGGGATTCAGAAAGAATATACATGTCCTCACACTCCTTGGAACTTGCGTCATACCATGGGTCCTCGAGAATTCCGCTCTCAAAACTGATGTGCAATAAATTGCGATCCATTGAATAAGACTTTGCTGCGCTCGCCTGGACCGGTATCCCTTCCTTTTCCACATAGGCAATCATTTCCGCACGCCCGGGAAACTCAGCCCTGAAGTCAGCCATCCTCCAGGGGGCAATCATTTCCATCTCCGGAGCCAGTGAAGCCGCTGACAACTCGAAACGAACCTGATCGTTGCCTTTCCCTGTGGCACCATGAGCAAGCATATTGGCGCCCTCATCCCTCGCCACCTCAATCATGCCCTTAGTAATCAATGGACGGGCAATGCTCGTTCCCAGCCAATACTGCCCCTCATAGATTGCACCTGCCTGAAACATGGGGAAAATAAAGTCAGCAGCAAACTCCTTCCGCAAATCACCGATAAAGCATTTGGAGGCTCCGGTGCTCAGTGCTTTCTCTTCCAGCCCATCAAGTTCTTCCCCCTGCCCAACGTCAGCACAATAGGCAATGACCTCGGCATTAAATCGTTTCTTTAGCCAAAAAAGTAACACTGAGGTATCAAGCCCCCCGGAATAAGCGACAACAATCTTCTTGCTCATGGTGGACGGGACACTAGATCACCGCTAAATCTTGTCAATCCATGCAAGCCACAACAGCAACAATTCTTGTCGGTCTGGGCGGTTTCGCGGGGGCGACAGCCCGCTGGGGACTCAGCACAGCAATGAAGGCCACCCTCGATGTATCCGCTTTCCCTTATCCTACATTTATTATCAACCTCCTCGGCTGCCTAGCCATAGGTATAGCCTACTCCCTTCTGGAGAACAATGAGGCGCTCAAACTCCTGATTGTGGTGGGATTCCTCGGTGGATTCACTACCTTCTCCACATTTGGGCTCGAAATCTTCAGCCTGATAAGGCTGCAATCGGTGACTACCGCTGCACTTTACGCAGGATTGAGCTCAATCCTGGGAGTCTTATTGGTTTGGGCAGGTTATCGATTGACCAACTAGAATGAATACTGGGGCATAGTTCTGGCTATTGGCGGCAATAGCACATTCTCCAAATACTCAATGCCTGGCATCTCCATGCCTACACTTTCGCATTCTTGCAGATCTCCGAGAAACTCACAGGATCAAGGCTCGCGCCACCAACCAGGGCTCCATCAACATCCGGTTGACTCATGAGCTCTTCAGTATTCTCCGGTTTGACACTACCTCCATACTGGATGCGAACCTTGGCGGAAACATTCTCCCCGAAAATTTCTCTTATCACCTCTCGGGTGAAGCGGTGAGCCTCCTGGGCCTGCTCAGGAGTTGCTGTTCGTCCAGTCCCTATTGCCCAAACCGGCTCGTAAGCTATAACGCTCTCAAGCATTTTATCTGAATCCAGTCCCATTAAACCTTCGGTAAGTTGACGACGAAGAACGCTCTCCACCTGATCATTATCACGTTCATCCAGGGTCTCCCCAATACAGATGATCGGCTTCACTCCGGCAGCATGCAGCGCCTTGGCCTTTTCATTAATGAAACCATCATCCTCACTAAATATGGATCGCCGCTCACTGTGACCAATAATGACATAATCCACTCCTATTTCCTGGAGCATTCCAATGCTGATCTCGCCGGTGAATGCCCCTTTTTCCTCAAAATGGCAATTTTGTGAGGCAAGCTGGACAAACTCGCTGTTGACCAGCGCCTGCCTGGCCCCAGGCAGTGAAACAAACGCAGGTGCCAGCACAATATCAACAGGGCTTGCGTCACCAATCAGATTGTCGAATTCCTCAATGAATTCAACCGCTTCTGCGGGACCTTTGTGCATCTTCCAGTTGGCGGCAATGATAGGTTTTCGTGACATAGATAGATCAAGATTTAATGTTTTTGTGAATAGAGGTGCAAGTAGAAAGTTACCCTAAAGCTCATCAAGGCCTGATACGCCGGGGAGCTCTTTGCCCTCAAGTAATTCCAGCGATGCGCCACCCCCGGTGGAAATAAAAGTAACTCTTTCAGAAAGTCCAAACTTCTTGATCGCAGTTACGGAATCCCCTCCCCCAATGATACTCAGAGCATCACTGTCAGCGACCGCTTGTGCAATTGCCTTGGTCCCCCTTGAAAAAGCATCAATCTCAAACACCCCCATGGGACCATTCCAAACAATACTCCTGGCCCCGCGGATCACATTACAAAATTCCTCAATAGCCTTCTCACCGATATCAAGGCCTTCCCACCCCTCACGAATGCCACCACCCTCTGCATAAGGCATAATGTTGCTTGTCGCGGCATCACCGGAGAAACTGTCAGCTTCCAGGCTGTCGGCTGGCAACAGAAGATTCACTCCCTGCTTCTCAGCCTTATCAAGCAATTTCCCGGCAGTCACAATATCTTCCTCAACGACATAACTCTCACCAATGTCATGCCCCTGTGCCTTACGAAAAGCATACTGCATAGCTCCTCCAATAAGAATAGTGTCCGCCTTATCAAACAAGGCGTTGATGACACCAATCTTGTCACTCACTTTCTTGCCGCCAAGGATAATGACAAAAGGACGTTCCGGGGCCTTAAGCTCTTCATTCAGATATTTAAGTTCACGTTCCATGAGGAACCCCATGGCACTTTCCTCAACATGACTGCCGACACCCTCCGTTGAAGCATGGGCGCGATGGGCTGTGCCAAAGGCGTCATTGACAAATCCCTCCGCCCCATTTGCCAGCCGAGACGAGAAAACCGGGTCATTGACTGTCTCCTCTTTATGGAATCTGACGTTCTCCAGCAACAATAATTCTCCATCCTTTAGACTGGCAGTGGAACTTATTGCCTCCTCCCCGACGCAGGATTCAACGAAGCCAACCTCCATGCCCAGCAGGTCCGCGAGGCGAGCAGCAACGGGGCTCAGCGAAAACTCAGGATTCACTTCACCCGCAGGACGACCAAGATGACTGCACAGGATAACCCTCGCCCCATGCTCAGAAAGGTACCTAATTGATGGAATTGCCCCAAGGATACGGGTGTCATCAGTTATATTTCCACAGGAATCAAGCGGCACGTTGAAATCACAGCGCATCAGTATCCTGCGCCCCGCAAGGTCAATGTCCCGTATTGTCTTCTTTGCCATGGAGAAAAATCGATTCTTAAGAAAAAAGCACCCCATTACTGGGATGCCTTTTAAAAGAATTTATTAGAGACAAGTCACCAATCAATCCCCCGCAAGCAGGTACATCGCCTCAATTGCCCGGTTACTATAACCCCACTCGTTATCATACCAACCAACCACTTTGACAAGGTCTCCACCCATCTCAAGGGTCAGGTCAGCATCAAGGATACAGGAATGGGGATTGCCCACAATATCCATCAACACGGGCTCCTCTTCGGAATATTCAAGGATTCCCTTCAGTTGCCCTTCTGCTGCCTCCTTAAACTTGGCGTTCATCTCTTCAACGGTGGTTTTCTCACGCAACTGTGCGGTAAAGTCCGTGACTGATCCAGTGGGTGTGGGAACCCGGAATGCCCCACCATTTAGTTTACCCTTAAGCTCGGGAATAACTTCTCCAATTGCCCTGGCTGCACCAGTGCTTGAGGGGATGATGTTAACAGCCGCAGAACGTGCGCGCCGTAAATCAGTATGTGGGGTATCAAGCAGGCGTTGGTCACCAGTATAGCTGTGAATGGTGCTCATCACTCCACGCACCACACCAAATGAATCATTGAGAACCTTGACCATTGGAGCCAGGCAGTTGGTGGTGCAACTCGCATTGGAAACAACGTGATGCTCGGCGCCATTGTACTGGTCTGAATTAATTCCCAGGCACATAGTCAGATCAACATTCTTGCCAGGCGCAGAAATCAGGACCTTCTTGGCCCCACCATTGGTTATATGCAACTCGGCTTTCTCACGCGCAGTAAAAAAACCAGTAGACTCAAGGACCACATCAACTTCGTGCTCAGACCATGGGAGCTTTGCGGGATCACGTTCCTCGTATACCCGAATCTTGTGTCCATCGACAGTAATACTGGTATCATCATGACTGACCTCAGCGTTAATCTTGCCGCAGGTGGAATCCCATTTCAGTAAATGCGCTAGGGTTTTGTTGTCGGTAAGATCATTAACCGCAACAATGCTTTTGCGTTGCTCAGCAGTCATCGCGCGGAAGACATTACGACCGATCCGGCCAAATCCGTTAATTCCAAAATTGGGCATAGTCTTTAATTCTCTCTCAAGATGAGTTGTTTGTAGATCAAGGGCGGTAACTAAAGCAAAGCGGATGCCCAGCGTCAACCTACTTGCCGATATTCAATCATTGATCTTGCAGGTCACTGATTATCAGCTTGTTGCATTAATGATAATTGTCCTCTATCCCCTCAAAGAATCCGCTCAATCTGATAATCTTCATGCTCGGCGCCATTCTCCTGCGAAGCAAGCCACCGTCATGATCAATTATTTTCCTGCCGGCTTGGCTCCCACCGGTATGATTTTTACGACCACGGCCTGCTCCGGCTTCAGGTATTTACTTGCCAGCCTGTTCACCTCATCAACCTTGATGGACTTGTAATCACTCACCATCGTTCGTGCCCATTCTATCTTTTGGGGAAACTCCTGAGAACTTATCGCAACAGTGGATAGCCAGTAACTATTCTGTCGTAACTGCTGATCAATTCCATTGAGCAGGGGCTTTAGTGCCCTCTCCAACTCATCGGAACTAGTTCCCTCCGTCGCCAACTCCGCGCCTATTTCACGAACCACCCCGGCTATTTTTTCCGCCTGGGAAGGATCCACGGTAATCATCGACATCATATAGCCGAAATCACTGTAGCTGGAACTTGGGATATTGCGTGCATATGGACTATAGGCTTCCCCAAGTTCCTCACGCACCTTCTTGCGTAAGCGGTCAGCAAAGATAGCTCCCATCACACTAAAACGACGGGTTCTGCTGATATCCCAAATATCTTCAGTCGGCCAATATACCCCGACCATTCCCTTGGGAATCTCTGAATTAAACTCAAAAGTCCTGGACTGCCCACCGACAGCAAAATTCATCACTCTCCGCTCGGCATAACCAGGTTTCTCGAGGCTGCGCTCTGGCAGGGCTCCAAGTGTCTTGGCAAAATCCCTGAGGATGTCCTCCTCCTTGAAATCACCCACAATACCAACTTCCATGTAGCCCGATCGGAAAGCCTCTCCCAGCCACTGCTTCACCTCACCGAACGTTCGGGAAACAAGCTCGCTGCGCTTGGGGAATCCCGCCCGGGAATCACTTTTTTTTAGGAAAACATCAACCTCATTATTGAATACTCCCATTGGGGTATGTGCCAATTGGGTATAAATAGGATCAAGGTTCTTGTGCAACTGACGCAGTGCCTCCTCACGGTAACCCGGGGCAACCAAATAAGCAGTAAGCAACTCTATGGTACTGGCAAAATCCTTACGATTGGTGAACCCGCTAAAAGCAAAAGCATCCTCTCCAACCGAAAAGGAAACGTTCGCCGTCTTGCCAGCAAAAAGCCTGCGAAGCTCATCAGCACTATGCTTCTCCAGTCCTCCTGCATTCATTGCTGCCGATGCAGCCAGCCTCAGCCCACGCTTGCCCTCAGGCAGGGTCAGTAATCCGCCACCAACACGAACACCAATGGAGATGGCATCCTTCTCGAAATCTGTCCTCTTCAGGTTCAAGCGAACATTGTTTGAAAAACGCAACTGGGTAATTGCAAGATCCTTAATATCCACCCGCTCAACGATCGTGCCTGGCTTGCCAAAAGAGGTGTAAGCAAAACTCGCCTGCTTCTCCTCTCGTGGCGGCTCGACCGGGACGCGACCTGCCTTCTCATAAATGCCAATAATCTCCTCATCACCTCCGGCAATCTGAACGTTGCCGCCAATGAAGAGCTGCCGGTCACCTGAATCCCATGCATCACGAAGCTCAGCAACACAGGTCTCCGGTGTAATCAGTGAAATATTCCCATTGAACCATTCCAGGGTTTGCCCGGGACTGGAAAAAACCTTTCCCCTGGAAATTGAACTCACCAGACGATCGGCGAGTCCCCGGGACTTCCGTGAAACTGCACTGCGCACGGCTTGCTCGTAACCATTACGCATATTGGCTACCACCTCATCAAATTCCGCACGCGTAAAGCCATGCCTGAGAGCTTTGCGAATCTCCTGCTCGGCAACCGCAAGGGCACCTTCCCAATTACCCGGCTCACAGGTCACATAGATACTGGAAAAGCGGACAACATCCATGAAATCCTGCGCATAAGAACCTCCTCCGGTGATAACGGCAGCCTTCTTTTTAACCCTCTCAGACAAACGATTGCCAATGACACTGCTTGCAATCTGAAGTGACATGTCCCGGACTCTTTTCTCACTGTTGTCCGGTTGCCATTTGTAAGGGCTTACAACCTCAATGCTAACATTGGTCTCCGTGGCCTCCTTCTCGTAATGCGTCTTGGCAATGACCCCCCGGCCCGCCGTGATCTTGCCCAGATGCGGATCCTCCCTGGGCACCGGCACACGCTTCATGCTGGCAAACTGCTCTTTAATCAAGGGCAACATCTTGTCGGCTTCCACCGCGCCGGTGATGACGACCGCCATGCGGTCGGGAGTGTACCAGGTCTTGTAGAAATCCATAAACACTCCACGCCCCGCTTCGTTGATCACTTTCTTGGTGCCGATAGGAAACCTCTTGCTGATAAGGCAGTCGGGTAATGCGAACTTGTAGGCAACTTTCTGGGTGCGCCACTCCGCCGAGTCACGTGTCAGCAATTCACTTAAAATCACCCCGCGCTCTTTATTAATCTCCGGTTCACTCATCAACATGCCGTCGGCATAATCACGAAGTAAAAGTAAAGAACGTTTGATTAGTGCCTCCTCGGGTTTGGGTAATTCCAGTTTATAGACGGTCTCCTTAAAGGACGTGTGAGCATTTGTATCACCACCAAAGGACATCCCCAACCGCTGAAAATATTCAACCATTTCTCCCGCCGGGAAATTCTTTGTCCCGTTGAAGGCCATGTGTTCAATGAAGTGGGCAAGCCCCTGTTGCTCGTCAGTCTCCATCAGCGACCCCGCATCAACATAGAGCCGCATACTGAGACGCTTCGGTGGCTCAGCATTGGGCATTATTACGTAACGAATCCCGTTATCCAAAACCCCGAAGGCAACCGATGGATCAGGCTTCAGATCACTGGCGTCATGCGCCCAGGCTCCCTGCTCTCCAGCAGGCAGTGTCGCAACAGACAGCCAAGGGAAAAGAACCATTGAGCATTTCAAACCGGCAAGTTGAAGATTTCTCATCATAATAAGTTCATGATCGTACAGTCCGGTGACAGGAAGTCAAAGTTTGGCACGAAAAACTCCCCGAGCTACTGCCCAGAATGGATGAATCCTGTCCGGTTTGATTCTTCCTGCCCAGAAATCACCGGACCCCTGTCATGTTCCGGCAGGCCCAAATAAAACAGCCAGCCGGTAATATGGACCAAGCATGCTGACCGTCAGCAGTGAATCATCAAAGGTGCACAGTAATCTTGTAATCTCTGCAGAGAATGTACATATTCGTGATTCACGATCCTCAAATGTTGAGTCAATAAGATCAAGCAGCTCGCTGATAATCCAGAATGTCGAAAAATACGGAATGATCTAATGGCACACAGAATCGCAAAGATTCCCCAATGAAAGTCCTGGTCGTATACAAGAAAAGTGCATGGGAGCTCTTCAGCAATTCCGAGGACCCCAACGTGGCGCTTTTCATGGAGAATTCAGGACGTGACGCACAGTTCTTTGAACACAGTCACCGGATTCAAAAGGAATCGATGGAAACTGTAAAAGCAGCTCTCCTTGAGTCCGGAGCGACAATAAATATGCTTTACCGCTCGGAGTTATCTCAAAGGGTAACCAGCGATATTGATCTTGCTGTAACAATAGGCGGTGATGGGACTTTTCTTGAGGCTTCCCATTTTATTGATGATCAGACCCCGATCATCGGTGTTAATTCAGATCCCTCACGCAGTGTCGGGTTTCTTTCCGCCTGCAACGGTTCAGAATTCCCCGGGGTTTTCGCCGGGTTGAATAACCAGCCAAGGTTCAATCTGTCACGGGCCAGAGCCTCTATTAACGGCAAGGTCACCGGTCCTCCTATTCTTAATGATGTTCTCTTCTCAAGTCCCAATCCGGCAGCGACAACCCGCTACCGGATCGGCGAGCAGGCATTCCGCAACAGCGGGTGTCTCGTCGCTACCTCGGCGGGATCAACGGCATGGATTTTTCAGGAAGGTTGCGGCCCCTTGCCACTCATGGACAAAAAGCTACAGTGTTATCATAGGGGCAGCCGGAATTCCCCGCCTGTAGTGTTAGATTCCGTTATGCTCAAGTCCCTGACCCGCAAAGGCAGGCTTTACATCGATGGGGAACATCTTTCCTTTCCGCTCTCCATCGGTCAAACTCTAGAATTAACCACTGGTCCGTCATTGACAGTAATCGGCGACCTCGAAGAGAAACGGCAAAAATTCCTCGCCAAATACCATCACTCATCATAATACCATGGCAGAGTCCGAAAAAAGAGCCGTCTACGCGGGCAGTTTCGACCCACTTACCAACGGTCACCTGTGGATGGTCGAGCAGGGGTTGGCACTGTTTGATCACCTGACAGTGGCAATTGGCATTAATCCTGACAAGGAGTATACCTACGGCTTGGATGACCGATTAGATATTCTCCGTGATTCACTGCCCAAAAGCGAAAACCTGGGCATTTCACACTTCGGTAACCGATATCTCGTTGATTACGCCACAGAGATTGGCGCAGGTTATATCCTACGCGGAATCCGCTCTGCACAGGATTACGAGTTTGAGAGAGGAATGCGTCATACAAATGCCCAGCTCAACGACACCATTACTACCATTTTTCTCATGCCTCCGCGGAATCTGGCTGAACTAAGCAGCAGCATGGTAAAGGGACTGGTCGGGCCCGAGGGATGGGAGGAGCACGTGATTAAAATGGTTCCAAAACGGGTTTTTGATGCCCTCCGCCAGAACCATTGAGCTTCCTGACATTATCCACAATGTCACAATTCCCATCATAGTTTGTGGAATCCAGAGGAAATCACTTTCGAAAACCCAAAATTCGTGCAAATTATTCGCCCCCTTCCTCAACCATTTCTCATCACACACAACATTAAGCGGTAAACATTTTTTATTTATCATGCGATTAAAGAGAAAATTCCAGAAAACCCACCTTACCCGCCCCCGCAAGGGTGGTGCTGCCAAGCGACGTCGCCAAAGTGACCAGAAAAAACGTCTGGTAACTCTTGGCATGAACGAGGAAAAGGTCAGTAAAATGAATCCACGGGAAGTTCTTACATTGCTGAAGCACCCCATGAAGGTTGCCAAGAACAACAAATAGCCCGGTCCGCAGAGATTCAATAACCGCTCACAACAACCACTCACCGCAAACGCCTGCACCTTCCGGGGAGCAGGCGTTTTTATTTCTCGGGGAGCAGTTCAACCTGTTTTCCTGATATCTGATGTAGAGCTTGTCGATGAACAAAAGATATCAGCTCTCATTGGCAGCCACATTCCTCGAATCCCTATCAACCACATGTAAAAGCCCGCTGCTGCCCTTACGGGATTAAGACCCGCTAATTTTCGTCCGCCTCAGGTTCCACTGGCTCGGTCAACAAATGCTTAAGGCTTGTGGGAAGACCACCGGGATTCGAGACGTTAAACAGGGTTGCTATTCCGTATGCCTCCTTCTGCATGGTATAGGTCTCTTTGAACTGGGGCATCTTCTCGATAAGGTTCAGGGAAGCCAGCATTGATCGAAGCGAAAGGCCACGCTCTGCGCCATAATTAATTGTGTAGGCACGGGCATAATCCGTAAGAGCCCTACCACGCATCAAACCTATATCACGGTTCAAGACGATTCTCTCTTCACGGGTGGCTTCTGCGTCCGGATCCAGTTCGGCGAGTTTTTGCGCCATCTCCTCGGCAAGTTTCTCTGTTGAAATCGCCCTTAGATAGGCAACCTGCGCCATATGCTGAAAGTTAAGGCTGTCGACCAAAGGCATCTCGTTTGGGGCAACGGTATAATCATCGATTCCTGGAATCTTGGACTTTTTCACCTCATAGGTTTCCATCATGAAGCTCAATGGCCGCCACCGTCCCTTGGCAACGTGCTCCCATCCCTGGAATAATTTAATCTGGTCCTGCCATTTCGCCCCTAGGTTCACCTTCTGCACCTTCACATAGGGCTCCATCATGTCGGCAAACTTCCCTGTGCGGCGTAAACACTCCATGTAGTAGAATACAGCCTGAGCACCAATATTGTCCTTCATCATGGGATGCTTGGAGCCGGCGAACCCCTTGTAGTCTTCCATCGCCTGCTTGAATGCAGTCGTGGCATTCGTGTAATCACGCCGATCCCAGTACTCTTTCGCTTTCTTCCAGTCATCCGGTTGCCCCCATGAAACACCCTTCATGCTGCTGAATGCATAACCTGCAGCTGCGGAACCATCCTCAAACTGACTGATATAAATATTTCTGTCATCGGCCTTGGTGGCAAAACCCGGGAAATCATTACCATCGCTGCGAGCTATGCTCACGGAAACCGGCTTGGCGAATACCTGCCCGGAAAGAACAATGAGGATAACTGGCAGTGGGCGTAGTAACTTGAATATTTTCATTACTGGGAAGAAAAGTTGTCTGTTATGGCTTTCCTCTACTGCTGCCAGGGATCCTCATGATTTTCCTCTTGGTGTATCGGCGCAAGCTCAAGGTAGATCTTCCGGAGCGTGGCAAAGTTGCTCTTGAAACGAGAATCATTGCGGAGCTTCTTCTCGAAACGCAAGCCTCCCATCCGCGCCAGGGTATAGGCCTCCTTCCCTTTATTGCTGGCTTTCTGGATCTCAGCGCTGCGGGTCATCGCCGGAATGGAATAGTCAACATATTGTGGATACTTGAAATAATTCTGCAGGTAGGCACTTAATGCCTTGGTCGTCTTGTTTTTCTTGTCACGCGACTGACCAAGTCGATACCAGGCTTCCGGGCTGTGACTCCTCCATGATTTATTGGACACAAATTCAAACCATGCTTCCTCCGCCTCACTCCAGCTCCCTGTCCGGCTGTAATGAAGGGCTCGCTCATACGCTGATTCCTCCATCAACTTAGTGTTCCCGGAATTTGCCAATACCCACTTGACGTTATCCAGAGCCTTCTCATGAAGGGCTTGGTTGTCGCCCCGCAAATAAATCTTAGCAAGCGCATTCTTGGCGTAATCCACCGAATCAATCCCGCCTCGGGTAAGGATCTCCTCAAACCAAGGGACCGCCTGCTTAGATTGCTCGGCATTGCGCAGAAAGTCACCAATCTTCGCAAGCACATATGGAGCAAGCACCTGCTTGTCAAAACTCTTCAATTCGCTGAAGGCTGTTCTGATAGCCGCATTGGCGGCTTCACCCTTCTCCATTTCTTTCTCAATGATGTCAACACGCAAAACAAGCAACCAAGCCTGAACCGAATCCGGTTGCCCGCCCTTGGTTGCCATCGTTTTAAGCTTCGCAATGGTATTGTCTGCCCCGTTAAGGTCCACGGAAACATCGCCATATTTTGTGATCGCCTTCTCAAGGTCCGCATTCTCCTGACGCCCAAGGCGATCAATCATGTCCTCAAGCTTATCAAGCCCCTCCTGGCCACGATTCACACTCTCATGGGAAAGTGCCTCCAGGGCAACGGACACCACCTGTGGCTCCAGGTAATTCTCTGGAAAATTGTCAACGAATTCATCATAATAAGCAGCCGCCCCCTTGAAATCGTCTCTGGCGGTGGCAACCGGCACAAGCTGGCTGAGAGCTTCCGCGGCAACCTGATAGTGCCCATCCTGTCCCGCTCTCTCCTTGGCCTTAAGGTAAGTTTGCTCCGCCTGCTCCCATTCCTTCTTAACCTGCAGCACATCACCACGGAGGTTCAGGCTGCGATCATAAATGTCGCTGCTTAAAAAACGCTTTTCAATCTCATCAAGCTTTACAAGGCAAGGATCAAATTCATCCTGTGCAAAATGACACGTTGCCCGGTCCAGGATCGCGAAAGGCCTGAGATCAGATTCCGGATATTTTGTAAGCCATCCCTCCAGCAGGGGAGCCGCCATTGTCCATTCCAGAAGTTTAACCTTGTTGGCGCCGCGATAATAACTGGACTCCTCAAGGAAGCCGCTCTCCGGATATTCCTTGGCATGCGCCTCAAGCAGCGGATCAGCCGACTCATATTGGCCATCGTAATAATAGGACCCCGCCAGGCAAAACATGCACAAATCATGCTGGGGTGAAGGTTGCGGCAACTTGTCAATAATGTCTGATGCGATCTTGATGCAGCGCAAATAGTCCCCCCTGCGGAAAAGCTGCTCGATGAGCATGCTCTGCACCTCAGGCTCCAGTTCATGACCGGGGTATTGCTTGAGGAAATTCATGCCGTGATGCTGAGCGGAAAGCAAGTCGCCAATTGAAAATGCACACCGCGTTGCGTTATAAACGATCTCAGGGTGAATATGTTTTGTCTTCTTGGTCTTCGAGTTAACTGTCTTGGCGGTCGGAAAGCGGCGCGACATATAATCATAGATGGCGTATGCGCTGCGCAGGCTGAAATTATTCTCATAAATCACTGCCAGCAGGCGAAGACCGGTAATGTCCACCGCCGTGCCGTCAATAATGGTTTTCTGCAGCTCATCTATCTTCTCCTGCACTTTCTTCTGGGCTTTCTCGTTCTTGTAGAAACTCTTCCGGTCTTCAAGCGCGGAGATGGCGTCCTCAGTTCGCGGGCTGAGGGTAAAGAAACGCAAGGCCATGGCATCTAGATTTTTTGCATCTCCGGATGCTTCATCCTCTCCACCGCCCGAGGCTTCCTGGGCGAGCTGTAGAAACCGCTGGTTGAAACCATACT
>CAWVVE010000009.1:0-18273 GCA_963933075.1 uncultured Verrucomicrobiaceae bacterium
CTGTGGCTGGGAACGGCCCCGGAGCGGCCCTTTGCTCCGGGAATTTACCATCCCAGTAAATGGCGCGCATGGCAGGATTTCGGTACCGGGTGGTCCGGTGATATTGGCTGTCATGTTTTCGATGCCAGCTGGAAAGCGATCGGCCTTACGGCTCCAAAAACCGTGCATGCAACCGTGCAGGAATCATGGCGCCAATCGCAGCCCCGCCGTGCCGACACCTGGCCACAGAGCGACCATATTACCTGGACCTTCCCGGGAACACCGCTCACCGAAAAAGACGAACTAACCGTCGAGTGGTTTGATGGGCGAATGTATCCGCCGGAAGAGGCCAAAAAATGGTATCCCGGTACCACCTACCCGCCTGAATCAGCCCTAATGATAGGCACCGAAGGGGCGATCCTGATCCCCAACGGGGGAGGCGCAATGCTTTTGCCGCGTGATAAATACAAGGGAACCGCCCAGCCCAAGCTGGAAGCCCGCAACCACTACCACCACTTCCTGGATGCCATTATCGGCAACGCAAAAAACGAATCCTTCTTTGAGCAGACCGGCCCAATGACGGAAGCCATACTGCTTGGCACCGTCGCTATTCGCAACCCCGGGGAAAAACTCAACTGGGACGCGAAAAATCTGGCAATCACCGGAAACCCACTCGCCCACAAGCTGCTGAAACGTGAATACCGCCGAGGGTGGCAGGTTGCGGGATTTTAGCGCGGGCGAGTTGCCTTTGCCTGCTGGCACGTCCTTTACACAAGAAATATCATCATCCCGTAATGTTTGCGGGAATAGAATCCCGCGGTGAAGAAACTTCGGGATTCTTTAACAATTTCAGCTGGACAGTTTGCGGTGTTCAGATGGGGTTATTGCAACTATATTAGACTTTCCCCCTACCCATCCCCAACCTAATGTCCCGCACCCCTACCCATACACTCCGGGCGTTGATCAGCATCGCCTCTCTTTTCCTGTTTGCACTGCCAGTCACAGTGTCCGCCGAAGTGGTGATTAATGAAATCATGTATCGGCCACTATCGGGAAATGCGCTGGAAAATCCGGCCCAGGAATTCATCGAGCTTTATAATACTGATCCTGAAAATCCTGTCAGCCTGACAGGATGGCGTTTTACCAAGGGAGTAAATTTCCAATTTGATCCGGAAGCCGTCATCGCACCAGGCGGTTACCTTGTTGTTGCCGCAAACCTCACTGCGTTTAATGCAAAATACCCGGGCGTTGCCTCCCTTGGTAACTGGGAAGGACAGTTGAGCAATTCCGGCGAGAGGATCAAGCTTGTCGATTCCGAGGACAACGAGGTCGACGAAGTCGAGTATTCCGACCAGGGCGACTGGGCGCAGCGTGTTCGCGAGATCTCAGATAGAGAAAACGGCTGGACCTGGTCATCCCCCGCCGATGACGCCAGCCATTCCCTTGAGCTTCACAACCCGGCACTGATAAACGGCAATGGACAGAACTGGAGTGCGGGCACCGATGCACAGGGATCGCCCGGCGAAGCCAACTCCCGATTCAATACCAATATCGCTCCATTAATCCGTTCTTTGAAACATTGGCCGATTGTTCCAGACCCGGCTCATGAAGTGGCAATATCGGCCAAGATCACTGATGAGGACGCCACGCTTATCGATGCCGTTGTGCGCTGGCGGATATCCACCGGCAACCCCGGCCCGTTTAATTCCTCGACCATGTCCGGCCCGGATGAGGATGGCCGCTATACCGCCATGCTCCCGCCGCAGGCGGAAGGAAGCGTTGTTGAGTTTTATGCGCAGGCTTCAGACGGCACCAATACCCGCACCTGGCCGGCCGTAACCGACCAGGGACAGGTTGCCAATGCCCATTACCTGGTAGACAACACTGCACAGCAACCGGGCGAAGCCTTATACCGCGTGGTGATGACCGCTGCCGACCGCAATCAGTGGAGGAGCATCGACCGCGGCAGTGATGCTCAAATCAATGTGACCTTCATAGCAAGTGAAGGTGGCAGGGACACCGTGCGCTACCGTTCTGGCATCCGGGTTCGCGGTAATGGCAGCAGGTCCTTCACACCTCCGCCAATGCGTATCAATATCCCGCGCGAGAATCCCTGGAACGGCGACACCAAGCTGAATGTCAATTCCCGTTATTCGCCCTTGCAGCTCATTGGCATGAATCTTTTCCGCTCCACCGGCCTGCCGACCCCGGATGCAAAACGCGTGCAGTTTCAAATCAACGGGGACAATGAGGCTCGGAATGATGATACAATGCGGGGATCATTTGTGCATCTTGAACCTATCAGTGACGAGATGATAGGAGATAAGTTTCCCGCTAATGACGGCGGCAATCTCTACAAAAAACGCAGCGCCAATCCAAGCCGGGACGAGAAACGCTGGGGGGTGCATTTCGAAGACACTGTCCGTTATAACGAGCCAAACTGGTATCTCGCCGATGACTGGACCAAGCTGACAAACGAAAGCAGGGGAGACTGGGATGACTTGCAGCAATTCGTTGAGGTCATGCACCAGGCCGGTGGTGCCGATTACCTCGAGGAAGTTAGCCCTATAATCAACATCGCCCAGTGGACACGCTGGTTTGCGGTAATGACAATTCTCAACAGCTACGAGACAAGCCTCAGCAACGGCATCGATGACGACTACTCCATGTATAGCGGCACCGTCGACTCTCGGTTTGTCCTCCTTCCCCACGACCTTGACACGATCTTTGGCCAGGGAGACACAAACTCCAGCCCAAGGAGCTCGATCTTCCCGATGTTGACGGCTAATATCCCGCGACAAAATGAAGATGGGCGCATTCCTCAGCTGATGAATTTTTTCGAGGAGCCCACACTCCGGAAAAATTATTTCTCTGAGCTCAAGGACCTCCTGGAAAATGAGTTCTCCAAGGCTCAATTCGACGCGCGGCTGCAGAATTTTCTGGGCAACTGGTCAACGCCGGCAGACCTCAGCGACATCATATCCTACATGGACGAACGGCGAAGCTTCATTCTCGCTGAAATTGATCCCGAACTCAGCACGGCACCCTCCCTGCCGATTGTCTCGGGGTTCCCGCGCTCCACACAGTCAAGTTTGGCGCTCAATGGAGACTATAACCTGATCAACACCTCAGAAGTTCTCGTCGCAGGCAATAATGCCACGCTTGATCCTTCCGCCGGGACATGGTCCATCACCGGCATTGAGCTTATGCCGGGTATCAACCGGTTCACCGTTGAGGCAATGGACCCGGACGGAAAGCGGGTGGACTCTCAGCTCATCGACATCTGGCATGACGACGGCAACAGCGAGCCCCTGGCGGGCCCTATCAATGAGGATCGGGTTCTCAGCGCAACAGCTGGTCCCTACACCGTGTCCGAAGAGCTGGTTGTTGAGGCGGGCGCCACGCTGACCATCGAGCCTGGAACAAATATTTATTTTGCAGAGGGAGCCAGGATTACTGTCCACGGGGTGTTGCGCGCGATTGGATCGGATTTTTCCCGCATCCGTTTCGGGCCTGACCCGGCTGCCCCCCGGGTAGCCAATCCTGCCGGTAACGGCAACCTGCCAGATGCACCTCCGAAGTCCGGGGGAATCCAGTTTGTCGACACGCTCTCCGGGCAGAACCTCCTTTCCTTCGTTGACATACTGCATGCGCAGAGTGCTGAGGGAAGCGTTGGGGTTCACCGCTCTGAGGTCATGCTCGACAACATGAGTTTTGCGGGTTCGCATCTGCGCATAATCTATGCCGATTCCTCCTCGGTGACCCTGCAAAACTCAGTCTTTCCTGACATGTTTGCGCCCGGCGAAAGCCCCATCGGCCTTGATCTCGACAATATCAGCGAACACGTCAAGGGAGAGGGTGCCTACCCTGAAAACGGGCACTTCATTATTCGCGGGAACATCTTTGGAAGCAATGCCGGGCATAATGACATCATTGATGTCGACAGCGGCACCCGCCCCGACCCAATCCTGCAGATCCTGGACAATGTCTTCCTCGGGTCAGGCGATGAGCAACTGGATCTTGGCGGCGATGTTTACGTGGCCGGCAACCTTTTCATGAACGTCAACAAGGACAGTGAAAACAGCGATCGCGGATATGCGAACTCGATATCCACCGGTGACGCCGGAAATAACACGACCATTGTCGTGGCACGCAATATCTTCTGGAACATAGACCACGCCGTTAACTTAAAGCGCGGAACGTCAACGATTTTTGAAAACAACACTGTGGTGAAGGTTCATCCCGACTTTGATGATGATTTCGGCAACCCGATTGTCGGCTCGGCAATCAACCTTTTTGTCAATGAGCCGGGAGCCGAACCCGGGGACGGCGCCTACGCCGCCAACAATATCTTCTGGGACGTGCCGCTCATATTCGGCAATGCGGACGAACCGGGCGAGGTCACAACACCTCTCCAGCTGGACAACAACCTGCTCTCCTCCCGGCTGGCGGGAACTTCCGTTGGTGCACGTCCGGACACCATCCTTGCCCTGGGCAGCGGAAACTTCACCGGCGACCCTCACTTTGTAGGCGGGGCAGGTGAAGATTTCCGGCTGCAACCGGGCTCGCCGGCCAAAAACAGTGGGCTTACCGGACAGGATCTAGGGGCTGAGGTGGCCGATGCAATCGCCATCACCGGGGAACCGGAGGCAATTACCGCATCCACAGAGGCGACCCTGGGTGTTGGCGGCCCGGGAATGTTCGCTTACCGGTATCGGGTCAACGGTGAGCCGTGGAGTGACGACATTCCCATCGGCAACGGGTTCGACCCGGTTAACCGGACAATACGCACGGCAACAATCGCCATGACCGGGCTGGAAGCCGGTAGCTACACAGTCGAGGTTCTTGGCACAGACTTTGCCGGCAACCTGCAGGCGACGCCGACAGTCTCAAAAACCTGGGAGGTTGATCCCTCCCTGTCCCGTCTGGTCATCAATGAAGTGCTGGCCGCAAACGGCGGCAGTTATGCAAACGGCGGCAGTTTCCCCGACATGATCGAATTACACAATGCCGGTGCAATGGCAGTCAGCCTGTCCCAAAAAAGCATTACCGACAACCCGGCACTGCCCGCCAAGTTCGTTTTCCCGGAAGGCACCACTATCCCGGCGGGCGGCTACCTGATTCTGAATGCCGACAGCGAAGCCGGACCGGGGATTCACCTGGGCTTCTCGCTCGATAACGATGGCGAGGGAATCTACCTCTACGAATCATCGGCAAACGGGGGAACCCTGATCGACTCGATCCAATACGGCCTGCAAATTCCCGGTTTGAGCATTGGCCGGATTGGCCATGAGGGCTCTGCATGGGCCCTTACCAAGGTCACTCCTGGAGCCGCCAATCAGGCACAGCCTTACGGTTCGCCGCGCGGATTGCGAATCAATGAGTGGCTGGCAGCACCCGAAATTCTCTTTGCCGAGGACTTTATCGAGATTTACAACCCTGACAGCCTGCCGGTACCGCTTGCCGGGCTCTTCCTCACCCAGAAATCATTGCCCCAGGAAGCTCAGGAGGCAATCCCCCCAATGAGCTTCATCCCGGCGGAGGGATTCAGCGTCTTCAAGGCCACCGGTGATGACGAGAAAGGCGGCCGGAAACTCGACTTCAAGCTCTCTTCAAGCTACGAGTGGATTTATCTACTGGCAGAGGATTTCACCGCTATCGACAGGGTTCACCTGCAGGCTGAAGGGGTGGACGTGGCACGCGGGCGGATGCCCGATGGCGCCGACACCTACGAGTTTTTCACCATGCCGACGCCCGGCCTCTCCAATGTCAGTGGAAACGCGACCGTTACCACCACCACACTGATTGCCCCTAGTGCACAATGGGCCTACGAGCAAAGTAATACCGACCTTGGAACAGTATGGCGCAATCGCGAATTTGACGACTCCTCCTGGCCGCGGGGACCGGGGTTGTTATATCAGGACAACGACCCGATCAACGGCCCCGCAGGCACCCAGCTGGAGCTCAACCCCCCGACAACACACTACTTTAGGCATGCCTTTACCTTGACCGGGGATCCGCTCCTTCCCGCATTCAATTTCGACCTCTTCGCAGACGATGGCGCGGTGGTCTACCTCAACGGCATCGAGATTTACCGCTTACGCATGCCCAATGGCGAAATCACCCACACTACCTTCGCCGCAAGCGGGTGGGATAATGGCGTGCGCGAGGGACCCTTTGATATTCCCGACGGATTGATGCGGCCCGGTGAAAACGTGATCGCCTCCTCGGTACACCAGGATGACGGCACCAGCGGCGACGTCGTGTTCGGCCTGGAGTTGCGCTCAACGGTAACGGAAACACCCGACCAGGACGACGGTTACACGCAGGCTCTCGCCCTGCTTGCCGGGTTGCGTATTACCGAGATCATGTACCACCCCGCCTCGACGGAGGCACTTGAATACATCGAGTTGCAGAATATCGGCAGCGTGCCGCTGGAACTGGGCGGTGTGCGCTTTACCGGGGGGATCAACTTTGTGTTCCCTGCAATGACACTCGACGTCGGCTCTTACGTGATAGTGGTAGCCGACCCTGTTGCCTTTGAGGCTGAACATGGAGCAGCCATCAATGTTGCCGGGCAATACACGGGAAAATTAAGCAACGACGGCGAGGACATCGTGCTGCAGCTGGCAGATCCCTTTGAGGCGGCCATCATGCGATTTGAATATAACGATTCCTGGTACCGGGATTCAGACGGCAGCGGTTACTCCCTTGAGATCCTTGACTCGG
This sequence comes from uncultured Verrucomicrobiaceae bacterium, assembly GCA_963933075.1. Classification (GTDB taxonomy): domain Bacteria; phylum Verrucomicrobiota; class Verrucomicrobiia; order Verrucomicrobiales; family DEV007; genus CACIUL01. Next base: position 6,709 of record CAWVVE010000009.1, read on the forward strand.
CGGCGCCCCGGGGTGCCTGGAATAGCGCGGAAAACTGGAGAGCCAGCACAATCCTGGGCGGCACACCGGCACAGATTTCCCCGCCGGTCATTACCAGCGCGGATACCGCGGTCTCCATTCTCAACGACCCTTTCTTTTACCGGGTGAGGGCGACCAATATCCCCTCGTCCTACTCCGCCTCAGGTCTGCCCCCCGGGTTGACAATCAACCAACAAACAGGTGTCATTTCCGGTAACAGTTCCGAGTACGGCATTTTTGAGGTGTCTCTGAATGTTGTCAACGGCGGTGGAGAAGGTGTCGCCACGCTATCACTTAACATTGCGGCATCGGGTCCTTTTACCGCTTATCAGTGGGCAGGCATTGCAGAAACGTATTCTATTGGCACGCCGGCGCAGATCACGGCAAGGGCAGCTGATGCCGCAGGGCGCACTGTTGTTGATTACGGACAGAGTGTCCCGGTCGGGGCATTCGTCGGGGCCAACAACGGATCCTCAATCCTCATTACCGAATGCTGGGACCGGTCCCCTGATTACTTCGAGATTGAAAATGTCAGCTCCAGCCCGATAAATACCGCCGGCTGGTTCGTGGCTGTTAACCAGGCCGCTTCACAGGCAGGCAGTGGGGTTAACCTAGCCGCACCAACCCTGCTGAACCTTCCCGCGACAATGGCTGCAGGAGAGGTGATTTTTCGTCACGACGAAGACGATAACTCCCAGGAATGGCGCACTGAAGATTATCTTGGGGGCGACATCCCCTGGTATCACGGAAGTCGTTTCGGCAATGTCGGGCGACGCGGCTGGGTAATGGTGATCGATAACACCGGCAAACTGGTGGATTTCGTCGCCTGGGGTTATTCAGCCAATGACCTTGCCTCAATAAACCTTACCGTCGGCGGCTTTAACATGACGGTGGGGGATGCGTGGAGCGGAAGCGGAGTCCAGTGGGACAGCGCCAACAACCGCTCACTTACCCGCAGGGGCAACGAGGACCGCAACATCACCGGAGACTGGTCCTGGGTGTCCAGAAGTCCCGGTAATGAGAATAGCAACCTCAACACCCCATTCCCGGGGGGATTCGAGGCAATCTCCTCCTCTCTGAACACAGCATCCTTTGTCAACGGCGAATGGACAGGGCCAGTCACCTTCAACAACACGGCCACCGACGCAATCCTCCTGCTCGATGACGGTGCAGGCCATGTCACGCTGAGCGAACGCTTTAACATCACGGCGGTGCCTGCTCCGGCAATCACTTCACCCTCCACCGTGATCGCTGTGGCGGGTAACCCATTTTCCTATCAACTCACGGTTACCAACCCGGCAACAACCCATGGTGCGACAAGTTTGCCGGTGGGCTTGTCGATAGACACGGCCAGCGGCCTGATTTCAGGGATTCCGTCAACTTCCGGGGAATCCGGGGTAATCCTCAGTGCAACCAATGCCGGCGGAACCGGCACGCTTGCACTGACCATTGGGGTTCTTGCAGACAGCGATGGCGACGGCATGCCGGACTCATGGGAGGAAACCAACGGCATGAACCTCCTCTTTCCCGGGGACGCAATCCTTGACGCTGATGGTGATTCTCTCACGAACCTGGGGGAATTCCTTGCCGGCACTGATCCTCTCAATCCGGCATCCTCCTTCCGGGTGCAGCCTTTCAGTCGCAGCCCGAGTCCCGGGCAACTCCAGCTAAGCTGGGAATCCGTCGCCGGGAAACGTTATCGTGTACTTGCTTCCGGCGACCTCCTCACCTGGGCACCGCTTCCCGGCATCAATGTGCTTGCCACCGGTTCAGAGACCCAGGTCGTGGTGCCGGACGCCCTTGCCGGGCGCACTTACTTCCTGCGTGTGACAACGGGCCTTGATTACTAAACAGCCGCGGTAACCTTTCGCAGCTCGTACCGCCCTCCGCGGAGTCAACCTCAACGCTGCGCTCATCAAGTATCATGAAAGCCAAGGTCGCAGCACTTTCCCCGACACTCCTCATGGTAATCCTCATGCCATCCGCCATCCTGGCAGATACCCCAAAGGTGGAGATCAGTAATATCAGGCGTGTTTTCCACAACGGGGAACATAACGCATTTACCGACCTGACTGTGTTCAACGGAGCCTTTTACATGGCCTTTCGCAGCTGCCCCGATGGCCATGGTGTCAGCCCAAATGCCTCGATTGTGATCCTTTCCAGCAAAGATACAAAAGCCTGGAAAGAGGTTCATCGCTTCAACGTTCCCGGACGCGATACGCGTGACCCCCATTTCCTCGTCTACAAGGATAAATTATTCGTCTACACGGGAACCTGGTTCAGTGGAAAAACGACCATCAATGATAATAAGGGTCTCGATCTTAACCTGCATCTGGGCTATACGGTTTTCTCCGAAGACGGGCATGCCTGGTCAAAACCAAGGATTCTGGAGGGCACCTTCGGGCATTACATCTGGCGGGCCGCCTCATTCGCTGGAAAGGCCTACCTCTGCGGCAGGCGCAAGGTTGGCTTTGCGGTCGAGCCCCGGGGAGAACCCGACCAGGTCGAATCCATCATGCTGGAGAGTGAGGACGGGTTGATATGGCGAAAGGGCGCAACCTTCCAGCAAACTCTGGGCGATGAAACCGCATTTCTCTTTGAACGCGACGGCAACATTCTCGCGATTGGCCGCCGGGGCAGCGCCAAAGCACAGTTGCTGCGCTCCAAGCCGCCCTATAAGCAATGGCAAAGGCACACTCTCGACCGCTACATCGGCGGTCCGCTTGTCGTGAAATGGGGTGGGCGCATTGTCGTCGGGGGCAGGCACTTTACTAAAGCCGGGCCCAAGACATCGCTTTGCTGGCTCGCTGGCAAAACGCTTCATGAGTTCACCCAGCTGCCGAGCGGCGGCGACAACTCTTATCCCGGCTTTATCCAGATCACCCCTTCCAGGGCCGTGGTCTCATGGTATTCATCGCATGAAAAAACGGATGCGGGACAAACAATGACCGCCATTTACATGGCTGATCTGGCAATTGTGCATGAATCCGGGCGGATTTCAGATGCGCAGCGCCAGGCAATCACCGCCGCAGACCGGGTGCTCGCCAGCCAGCGATCCAATGGCGGATGGGCAAAGGGCACAAAGGATCATGGTGAACTGGAACTTCTTTTTGCCAGGCAAAGCCAAGACACGACACTCGACAACGGCACAACCCACTCGCAGATACGGCTGCTCGCCAAATCCCACGCCATAATCAGCCTGCCCCGCTTCAGGCATGGTGCCATCGCGGGCATTGAGTATCTGCTCTGTGCTCAATATCAAAACGGCGGATGGCCGCAAAGGTATCCACGCCGGGAGGGCTATGCCAGGTTCATCACCTATAATGACGGAGCCATGGTCGGCGCCCTTCGTGTCTTGCGCGATGTCGCCAAAGGTCGTGAACCTTTTGACTGGGTTGACAAGGATCTGCGCGTGCGTGCCGAAGCGGCAGTGGCCCGGGGCATTGCATGCATCCTTGCATGTCAGTTGGAGGTGGAAGGTGTCCTTACCGCATGGGGTCAGCAACATGATGAAATCAGCCTGATGCCGCAACCGGCCAGGAGCTTTGAGCCTGCCTCGCTCTGCTCGTCTGAAAGTGTCGGCGTGCTGCAGTTCCTGATGAGCCTTGAGTCCCCCGGGCCCGAGGTCATCCATGCCGTCGATTCCGCAATCGCGTGGCTCTCAGAACCTGCGAAACTGAAAGGAATCCGGCAGGTAAATGATCCGGTAAACGGTAAACGGATCATTAATGATCCGCAGGCACCGCCACTCTGGGCCAGACTTTACGAAATCGGCAGTAACCGCCCCATCTTCGGTAACCGTGACGGCAAGGTCTACTACTCGATGAGGGAAATCTCGAACGAGCGCCGTAACGGCTACAGCTGGTATGTGAATTCCCCACAGCATCTCATCGGGAATGATTACCCCTTGTGGCAAAAGCGCCTCGCAAGGTAAAGGGCGCGAGGGGAACTAGGTTAGTTGCAGCCTGGAAAGCTCACGTTCCAGATTTGCCCGCGCCCGAGCTTCATTGAGCTTACGAAAATGCCGCGTCCAGTAGATGGACTTACGGCGCAAAAACGTGCGCAGGAACTCTGCCCTCTGCAGGTGGAAGCTTTGATCATCAATATGCGCGTATTCCCTGCGAATCTCTGCGGCGTGGACGTCGTAGCGCAGGCGGTCAGCGGCTAAAATCAACAAGTCGATATCCATCACCAGCGCAGCGTCGGCATTTTCCGGTTCACCGTGGTGCCGGGTTGCGGTAATCAGGCTGCAAACCTCATTAATATCAACAAGGTCTCCGGCGAGCAGTTGAAATTCATGGCGGAATAATTCCACGCTTTCCTCCCTGCTCTCACGCGGAGTAGCCCTGGCGCTGTATGCCGCATCATGGAACCAAAGGGCAAGCTCAAGCGTGTCCTGGTTGCCTATTGACCCGGGATAGTTATCAAGCGCTTTCACGCCGGCAAGGGCATGACGGGCATCATGGTAATGGCGGCCTGGTCCGGAATAGCAACGAAAAAGCCTCTCGCCGACCGGGATGAACACCATGCCAAGTCCCATGCACTCGAGAGTGCGGTTCCACTGTGCTGCCCACCTGTCAGGCAACGGGTCAACCGGATCCTGTCTCACTCGCCAATCAGCAGCTCATCAATAAGCTTGCTGGTATCCTCGATTGAGCGATCCGAGCCCTCGCGTGTCGCCCAGCCGGAAAAATCCTGTGCCTTAAGCTCAACACGCACCTTGTCCCAGTCAACATCCCCCTCTCCGAGCCGGCAGAAGCCGTTCTTTTTGCCCCAGTCCTTGACGTCAAGCTTGACCGTCCGGTTCCCGAGCACCCGGATCCACTCGTGTGCCGGGGCAAACTTCTGCATGTTGCCGATGTCAAAATAAGCCCCGACCCACGGGCTGTCGAAGTCATCGATATAGTCGCGGAACTTCTCCGGACTCTCGCAGAAGCCGTTCCATACCGTCTCGATAAGCACACGCACCCCGATGCGGGACGCCAGCGGCAACACCTTGCGCACCTGTTCAATGGAACGCTCCCAGACATGGTCGTGTGTCTCGTTTACCCCGCTCACCTTGCCCGGGACAAGCAGCACCGACGACCCCCCAAGCAGGTGCGCGTTCATCAACGCCCACTCAAGGTTCGCCCTTCCCTTCTCGCGCACCACCGGGTCAGGGTCGCTCAAGCGCACCCCCCAGTGCCCGCCATTCACAAGTCCGTGAATGCGGAACCCTGTCTTCGCCGTCGCCGCCCGGTAAGCCTCGGCCTCACCGACCCTGCCACTTTCCAGGCCATCAAAACCAAGTTGCTTGAGACGGGTGAAGAACGCTTCCACGGACTCACCCTTCTTGCGCCCGCTTCCCTTGAGGGCCTTGAAGATCCTGCCCTTAAGGCTTGGCCCGGGACGGGCATTGGTATTTTGCTCATTAGCTCCAAATGCGGTGGATACCCCGGCAAGGGTCACGGCAGATTGACCTAGGAAAGAACGACGAGTGGATAAAGATTTCATGGATTCAAATATTTGATTGTGCGAACCCCTGCAATAAAAGCAGAAGCTTGGACAGGAACTCGGTATGGATAAGATTTCCTTGCCCTTGTTAAGGCTAACCGCTTGTGGAAGCTGCGCGCAACGATTAGTTGCCTGCTAGAGCATGTGTTTTGCACGCATCCCGTATACGGGCAATACCGACAGTGGAGAATTTTCCCTAGAAGCGCAAAGCCCTAACACATAGGGTAAATAATGCCATTGGACTTTGAGGAGCTTGATTTTGCTGAAACCAGGATGGGAGAACTCATCCTGCGCCGTCGATGCATGCCTTCGCTGGACAACCTGGAGGTCTACGAGGTGATCCTTGGCGATGCCTTCCTGATGTCCAGCCTGTTTACCGTTGTCGAGACAGCTCTTGCGGACCTTGGCCTTGCTGCACTTGGACCGCGTCAAAACATCGACGTTGTGGTCGGCGGGCTCGGCCTTGGCTACACCGCCAAGGCGGCACTCAATAATATAAATGTGCAGCACCTGATAGTTGTCGACGCACTTGAGGAGGTGATCGGGTGGCATCAACGTAAAATGGTGCCGCTTGGGAAAACCCTGTGTGATGACCCGCGCTGCCGATTTGTCCATGGTGATTTCTTCGCCATGGCCACTGACCCATCCGCCGGGTTTGATGCCGATGAGCCGGGACGCAGGTTTGACGCCATACTCCTTGATATCGACCACACGCCAAGCAAGCTGCTCGATGTCGCACACTCGGATTTCTACACCTTGGAAGGACTGCAAAAACTGGTCAAGAAAATCAAGCCAGGCGGCGTATTCGCCATGTGGTCGGATGATCCCCCTGATGAAAAATTTATTGGCTTGTTAAGCGGGGTATTCGAAACCGCGGAACCGGAGATAGTCAGTTTTTTCAACCCGCTGCTGGAACGTGACTCGAAAAGCACCGTCTATGTCGCCCGTGGCCCAAGAGCCTAGTGAAGGTTATTGCACGCAATTACCCCTTTTGATCAATCCGCCCTGCTGCTGAAATCCTGCCGCCGAAAACGACTTCTTCTTGGATGAAGGGACACGGGCTTAACGCCCCTGCCCCGCTTTTCCTAGAGGCGCTTAATGCGCACCTTGCGGAACTGCACCGGGTCGCTGTGGCCGGCAAAGCCAATAAATCCGGACTTGCGGTTTATCCCTTTCGGCACGCGCTTCACCTTGCTCAAGTCCAGCTTGCTTAAGTCCTGCTCAAGAATCGTCGTGCCGTTGAGGATCACTTTAACGTGGCTGCCCTTGAAGGTGATCTCCTGCTTATTCCACTCTCCAACCGGCAACAAGGCACCACGCTTGGCGGCAACCAGGCCATAAACCGAACCATGAAACTGGTAGGGCTGCAGCTTGGCATACTTTGCGGCAGTATTGTCGAGAACCTGGAGCTCGAAGGCCTCCCAGGCGGGGTCTCCCTTGCCCGGAGAGCGCACGGCGATGCCGTTATTGCCTCCCGGGGGGAGCTTGAACTCAAAGCGGAAAACAAAGTCGCCATACTCATCCTTGGCGTAAAGGGTGCCTCCCTTGCCTTTCTTGCACATGATGGCGCCGTCCACGACCTCGTAGTTACCAACGGCACCCTGCCAGCCGGTGAGATCCTTGCCGTTGAAGAGTGAGGTGAAGCCCTCCTCCACCGTGTCCTTCTTGGCGGTTCCCTTGCTCTTCTTGGCGGTAATTTCACGGATGAACACATTGCGCCAGCGAATCTCGCCGCCATGGGTCTGCAGCTGAATCGGCCCTTTTTCAAAAATCGGGAGCTTACGGTCGAAATAATTCTCCATAACCGCATTGTCGACCACCTTCTCGCCGTTGAGATAAATGGTCACGCGCTCGCCGATCATGATGATGCGAAACTTGTTCCATTCCCCAAAAGGCTTGTCCATAAGCTTGGAGGGATCCTTGCCCGGCTTGCCCTTGCCGTTGTTCCATAACCCGCCGGAACCCTTATCCGCACCGATTTTCCACTTGCCGCCCGCCTCGGTGGTATCCCATATCTGCACCTGTGGCGCACCGCGCAGGTAGATACCGCTGTCAGCCTTGGCGACCGTCTTGTATTCAAGCAGCAGTTCAAAATCGCCATAGTCCTTCAGCGTCGTCAGGTAAAGGCCATTGCCGTCGTTTACCAACTCACCCTTCTGCACGCTCCAGTGCTTGTTGATATCTTTTAATGTCTCCTGCTGGTGAGCCTTCAGTGCCTCGGGCGACATCTTCCAAAGGGTGCGCGGATCTTTTGTGCCGTGGCCAAACCAGCCGTCAAGGTTCTCGCCGTTAAAAAGCGCTGTAAACCCCTTCGGCGGGACTGGATGGTCAGGGCGGGCAATTAACGGCCGGGAAAAGCTGCTAAGGACCAGAACGGCGAGTGGCAATAAGTAATGCATGTTTTTTTAGGATTAAATAAATTTCTCAACTTCACAAAACTGCATGGTTCACGATCATTGAACAAGGATATTAAGATCATTACGGTGTCTAAGCTCAATGTGTTCGATGATCGTTGCATGCCTGCTGCCCTGCCTTGCGCATGATTCTTAGGCATTGTCTCAGCTCTTGCTGACCACTAGGATTGCCTAATGACAAATACGAAACCGTCCCGCTTAACCACGCTTTTCCTCGCAATCGCCTGTGGCGTCGGCATCGCCCCCGGTGAAGAATCCCACTGGTTCAAGGGTAATACCCACACCCATTCGCTGTGGAGTGACGGCAACGATTTTCCCGAGATGATTGCCGATTTCTATAAGCGCGAAGGCCATCACTTCCTCGTCCTCTCCGACCACAATATATTGAGCCGCGGTGAAAAATGGATGGCAGTGAGTGCCGTGGAAAAACGCCGAAAAACCCTCGGGCACTCGCCGCTCAAAAAATACCTGGCAGTCTTCGGCGATAAATGGGTGGAGTTGCGCGGGCAGGGAGACGCCCGGCAGGTCCGGCTCAAGACCCTTGAGGAAATCCGACCAAGATTCGATGATCCCGGCAAATTCCTCTTCATCGAGGGCGAGGAGATCACCAACAGTTTCCGCGGCCTGCCTGTGCATACCAATGCGATGAACCTCGGCGAAATCATCAAGCCGGAAAAGGGTGCCTCACTTCGTGCCACCATGCGCAATTGCCTGGTTGCTGCAAAGGAACAGGAAAAACGCCTCGGGAAATTGATCCTCGCCCACCTTAATCATCCCAATTTCGGGTGGGGAATCACCCCTGAAGACCTTGCCCATGTCATTGAGGAACAATTCTTCGAGGTGTATAACGGCCACCCCGGCGTCAGGCACCTTGGTGACGCCAAGCACCCGGGAGTAGAAAAAATGTGGGACATTGCCAATACCATCCGGCTGGCGAGCCTAGGCGCTGAACCCCTTTTTGGCATCGCATCGGATGATTCTCACCAGTATCACGGCGGCGACGTCAAGCCCGGGCGTGGCTGGGTGATGGTCAGGGCACGCTCTCTCAGCGCAAACAACATCGTCAAGGCCATGCGCGAGGGGGACTTCTACTCCTCCAGCGGCATCACTCTGGAAGCACTCGAAAGAAATCAGGAAAAAGGGACCCTCAGCTTCAGGATCCAGGGAGCGGGCAATGAAAAATACACCACCCGGATCATTGGCACGCACAGGGGTCAGCAATCCGATCCGGCCAAAGCAGGTGAAGTGCTTGCGACATTCACCGGCACCTCAGTCAGTTACTCGCTCAAGGACACGGAGTTGTATTTTAGAGCCACCATCACTTCGGACAAGGCCCATCCCCTGCCCTCCTTTGCCGGACAGAAGAAACAGGCCTGGATCCAGCCGGTCTGGGCTCAGCCGATAGCGACACCTAACGCCGGACAGACGCCATAGGATTTTCCGTTGCCGCCGCCAATCCCACAGGTCCCGGACATGACACCATCACAACCCATCCGTGTTGTCAGCTGCCACGCCGAGGGTGAAGTTGGTGATGTCATTGTGGACGGGGTTGATCCGCCACCGGGTAAAACGCTCTGGGAACAACGGGAATTTATCGAGCGCGACGGCACGCTGCGGGCCGTGATGCTCAATGAGCCGCGCGGCGGCGTGTTTCGTCACGTCAACCTGATCGTTCCGGCAAGGGATCCCCGGGCACAAGCGGGCTTCATTATCATGGAGCCGGAGGACACCCCGCCGATGTCGGGGTCGAATTCCATCTGTGTTGCCACCGTGCTCCTTGAGCGGGGCATCCTCCCCATGACAGAGCCCGAGACACGGCTTACCCTCGAGGCTCCCGGCGGCTTGGTTGAAGCACGGGCAACCTGTCTTGAGGGAAAGGTTGAGCGTGTTGAAATCACCAATGTCCCCTCCTTTGCCGACAAGCTTGACTGCATGCTTGAAGTCAAGGGCTTGGGCTCCATCAAGGCAGACACCGCCTACGGGGGTGACAGCTTCGTGTTGGTGGATGCGGAAACGATGGGTTTCGAGATAGCGCCGCACGAGGCCCGGGACATCGCCGAGACCGGCATGAGAATCACCGCCGCGGCCAACGAACAGATCGGGTTCAGCCATCCGGAGTATCCCGGCTGGGACCATGTCTCCTTCTGCCAGTTCGCTGGACCGCTTACCAGGAACGACAGCGGAGCACTCACCGGGCGCAATGCCGTTGCCATCCGGCCGGGAAAAGTCGACCGCTCTCCTACCGGAACCGGTTGCTCCGCCCGCATGGCTTTACTCCATGCAAAAGGACAAATGGCCAAAAAAGACCGTTATATTGCCCAATCCATCATCGGCTCAGAGTTTCACTGCCGGATCGAGGACGTTACTTCACTGGCGGGAGAAGCCCAGCGGGCGATTATCCCTTCTATATCCGGAAGAGCTTGGATAACAGGGGTTTACGAGCATATTTTCGACCCCTCCGACCCCTGGCCGCGGGGATACCGGCTGGCGGACACATGGCCTGATATTTAGGCCCGGGGGAAAAGAGCGGGTTTTCCTTGCGCCTTGGCCCCACCGGGAAAATGCTACTGGCCATGAAAAGAAGAAACTTCATTAAAGCCTCGGCGGCCGGAGCGGTAGCGGCCCCGACAATTATTCCCTCTACCGTTCTGGGCAAGGATGCCCCAAGTAACAAGATTACCCTCGGCCTTATTGGCTGCGGCGGACAGGGCACCGGCGACATGCGCAACCTGATGAACAACGCGGAGATCCGGACCCTCGGTGTCTGTGACCCTGACAAGAACCATCGCGACAGCAGGAAGAAGATGGTGGATGACAAATATAAGAACACCGACTGCGCGGCCTACACCGATTACCGGGAACTCTGCGCGCGCAAGGACATCGATACCATTATCGTTGGCACCCCCGACCACTGGCACGGGCTGGCTACCATGGAGGCACTGCGCAACGGCAAGGATGTCTACTGCGAGAAGCCAATCACACACCTCTTCGCCGAGGGGCAGGCGGTCTACAAAGAGGCCGCCAAGCGCAAGGCAATCTTCCAGGTCGGCTCCCAGCAGCGCAGTGATACCCGTTTCAGGGTCGCTGCCGAGGCCGTCATGAACGGCCTGCTTGGCAAGATCAAGGAGGTCAAGGTCGGACTGCCGACCGGCAACCAAACTAATGAGGAGGGCAAGGTCGCCCAGCCCATTCCCGCAAATCTTGACTATGACCTGTGGTGTGGCCCGAGCCGTATGCTGCCCTTTCACCCGCAGCGCCTGCACTGGAACTGGCGTTGGTGCCTGGACTACGGCGGCGGCCAGATGATGGACTGGATCGGTCACCACAATGACATTGCCCACTGGGGACTGGAAATGGACAAGAGTGGCCCGATCAAGGTCGAAGCCAAGAAATTCCGTTACCCGGAAAAGGGTATGTATGACAACCCGATCGACTACGAGGTCGTTTCCGAGTATGCCGGCGGCTACACTGTTACCCTCTCAAACAGGCACAAGATGGGCAGCGGCAACCGCAACATGGGTACCCAGTGGACCGGTGAGAACGGCTGGATCTACGTTGACCGGGGCCGCATCGAGGCCTCTAACAAGGACTGGATTATTGAGAGGAACGACCGCGGACCGAAGAAGGCCTACAAGACACG
>CAWVVE010000010.1:0-18221 GCA_963933075.1 uncultured Verrucomicrobiaceae bacterium
TGACTTGTGAAGTTTCTTCTGGCGGCAGGTCGTGCCGCTCGGAAATTCCGGTGCCAGCCCTGGGCTCGTGCGCTCCAACCCCGCTCAGGATTTAATTGAAGCAGTCCGGCGCGGCAGCTCATTTTCCGGCAATGAACGCCACGTGGTATACCGGAATATTGACGGCCGGAGATTCTCCGATATCTCGGGAATCACTGGTCTTGACCGCGCCGATGACGGCCGTGCTGCCTGCTTCACGGACTGGGACAATGACGGTGACCTTGACCTCTGGATCAACAACCGTAATGCCCCGCAAGTCCGCTTTTTCCGCAACAATAACCCCGGTGGCATGCGCGGGTTGACGGTCAAGCTTATTGGATCCAGCTGCTCCCGTGATGCCATCGGCGCCCGGGCAATTCTTTACCTCAAGGATCAAAAGCCACAAACGCGATCGGTTACCGCCGGGTCAGGATTCCTTGCGCAGTCATCCAAGGCCCTGCATTTTGGGCTTAAAGAGGATACCGAGATCGAAAAAATCGTCGTCCATTGGCCCGGTGCGGAGACTAAGAGCTACCGGGGGCTTTCAGCCGGGAGTCATGTCATCCGCCAAGGTGAGGAACCCCGGGCATGGAATTTCAAGGATCCCGTCCAAAGCGATTCCCCTGTTTCGGATGCCCCTTACTCCGGGCACACATTCCTCGCCCAGCGCCTGCCAATAGATACGATATTGCCACGCCCGGTCGTGAAAATTCACGAGCCATTACTGGTGGTGCTCGCAAGTGAGAGCTGCCCACACTGCGAAATCCAGCTGGCCGAGTGGCAGGCCAATCCTCTGAAAGGAATCACGCTCAATGTCCTGTATATAGAAAAGCTGCACGAGGAAAATCCCCTCCAGCTACAGCTTATCCAGCTGCTTCATGACCATTTTTTCTACACCACGCAGCGATCCCAGGAAACCCCGCTCTCATTCCTGATCGACAGTGAAGGGCGGCTTTGCGCAATCTATCGCGGCCGGGTTGATCGTGACATCCTTAAAAAAGACACCGCCCGGTTGAGGATAAATGGAGCACCCCTTCGTATTGCCTCCCTGCCTTTCACGGGTCATTGGCAAAGCGGCACGGTGCCGCAGGCAGAACCGCTTGGATTTGTAGAGGAACTTCTCGATGCCGGGCTTGTCAGCTCCGCTGGTCTCTATATCAAGGAGCACCTCACATTGCTGCAACTTGAGCCTTCCTTCCCGCAACTCCTTGGCCGCCTCAAGGCCATGGAAAACAAATAATCTCCATCACCTCCTGCAACCCGTTAATGTTATATATATAAAAAGCGGGCAGCCTCGAGGCTGCCCGCTTTGTGTTGATGAGGTACGGGGTTGAATCTATCAGTCGTTACTTTTTCTTGGCAGCTTCCCGTTCGGCTACCTCGGCAATCACCTTTTCTGAAATATTTCTCGGGCAAGGAGAATAATGGTCGAACTCCATTGAGAATTGTCCCCTCCCCGACGTCATGGTGCGAAGGTCACCAATGTAACCGAACATCTCACTTAGAGGTGCCTCACCCTTAACGCGAATGCCTGTTGGGGTGGTGTCCTGTGCTGAAATCATGCCGCGACGTCGGTTCAAGTCGCCGATCACATCGCCCACATTGTCCTCAGGTGTAAAGACATCAAGCTTCATGATGGGTTCCAGCAACGTGGCGCCGGCTTTGGGCATGGACTGCCGGTAGGCAGCCTTGGCGGCAATCTCAAAGGCGATGGCGGAAGAGTCCACCGCATGGAATCCGCCGTCGATCAGGGTAACTTTAAGGTCCAGGCACGGGAATCCCGCCAGCACGCCTTTCTCGGTGGATCTTTTCCACCCCTTCTCCACTGCTGGGATAAACTCCTTCGGAACGTTTCCGCCCACGATCTTTGACTCAAATTCAAAACCGGAACCTGGATCCTGTGGCTCGATGATATAATCAATCTTCGCATACTGGCCGGATCCGCCTGATTGCTTCTTGTGGGTGTAGGAATCCTCGAGTCGCTGGGTAACCGTTTCCCGGTAGGCCACCTGGGGGGCACCTGCCTCCACCTCCACCCCATGAGTGCGCTTAAGGATGTCAATCTTGATATCAAGGTGCAACTCACCCATTCCCTTGAGAATCGTTTCACCGGAATCCTGGTCTGTCTCGACATGAAAGGAAGGGTCTTCCTTGACCATCTTGCCAATGGCAATGCCAAGCTTTTCAGATGCCGCGGTATCCTTTGGCGCAACGGCAATCGAAATCACCGGATCGGGAAATACCATGGGTTCCAGGGTCGCCGGCTGCTTTGGATCGCACAGTGTGTGACCCGTCTGGACATTTTTCAGCCCAACAAGGGCAACAATGTCACCTGCCTGGGCAAAGCTCAGATCCTCTCTTGAGTCAGCATGCATTTCAACAATGCGGCCCACGCGTTCTTCCTTTCCCGTAAAGGTGTTCAAGATAGCGGTTCCCTTCTGTAAAGTCCCTGAATAGATCCGGGTGAAGGTTAATGCCCCGTATTGGTCGTCCATGATCTTGAACGCCAGAGCTCGTAGCGGCTTATCCTTGTCAACAATGGCAAAGTTCCCTGTCTCGTTGCCTTCAAGGTCAACCTCCGGCTGCGGTTTAACCTCAGTCGGACTCGGGAGATAATCGATAACCGCATTCAGTATCAGCTGTATCCCCTTGTTTTTGAATGCCGAGCCGCAATAGGTCGGGAAAAAATCAAGGGCTATCGCTCCTTTGCGAATACACTTCTTGATTGTCTCGATATCTGGTTCCTCCCCGTCGAGATATTTTTCCATCGCCTCGTCGTCCTGCTCCACAGCGGTCTCGATCAACTCGGTGCGGTAATGCGCGGCCTTTTCCTTCAAGTCCTCAGGGATGTCGGTGACTTCAAAATTCTCCGGCTGCTCGGAATCATCCCACACGTAGGCCTTCTGGCTCAGGATGTCGACCACCCCCACAAAGCTGTCCTCAAAGCCGATTGGTATCGTCATCACCAGAGGATTCGCGGCAAGGATGTTCTTTATCTGGTCAACCACCCCGTAGAAATCCGCTCCCAAGCGGTCAAGTTTGTTGACAAAAATCAGCCTGGCAACGCCGGAGTCGTTAGCATAGCGCCAATTGGTTTCTGATTGTGGCTCAACACCGCCTGAGCCACAGAAAACACCGACCCCTCCATCAAGGACCTTGAGTGAACGATAGACCTCAATGGTAAAATCAACGTGCCCGGGAGTGTCGATGATATTGAAGCGATGCTCATCCCAGAAACAGGTAGTGGCAGCAGACTGAATCGTAATGCCCCGTTCCTGCTCCTGATCCATGAAGTCCGTAGTGGCAGCACCATCATGGACTTCACCGATTTTGTGGATTTTTCCGGTCAGCTTAAGAATGCGCTCGGTGGTTGTGGTCTTACCCGCATCCACGTGCGCAAAGATTCCAATATTCCGGTATTTGGAGAGATCAGACATAACTTTTAAAAAGAAGCGCCCCTTTAGTTCAGAAATCACCAAAATTCAACGAATAATGTGCTTATATTGCTTTTCTTCACCCATAACAGGGCAGATTTTTTAGATTGCCCGGCATTCACGGCGGTAAGGACGGCCTTGCCCTTGCAGAGAAATCACTGCTGCTGCGCCCTTACTGCAAACTCAGTTGCTGCTGAATGAAGGCCAGGAGATCTGCAACATCCGCATGCCCCATACCGGCTTCCAGGCCTGCCGGCATTGCCGATTTTCCCGTGCTGGAAATAGCCTTCAGCCCCGTGCGGGCAATTACCCGCTCCGAGCCGTCCATCAAATTCATTACGATGCTGTTGGCTGTCTCGGTCACTATCATTCCGTAAACACTCTCCCCATCATGCAAGATGGCGGTATAACCCAGATAACGCGGCTCAACCGAGCGACTGGGATCCAGGAGGGAAACCAGCAAGGCTTCACGGGATCGGTTGGTAATGGCTTTCAGGTCCGGGCCAATCGCGCGTCCCAAGTCCCCGAGTTGATGACAAGCCGCACAACGCGCAATAAAATGATCACGCCCCTTCCTTAAATCCCCATTAATAGACAGGGCAGCTTTAAATTCATTGACGACTTTGACGCGGTCATGGGTAACAACGTCCCGGAAAAGCTTTTTTGCGCGCTTCTGTATGGAACTCGACTTGTGCGTTAACAGTCGCTGGCGCACGCTGGCGCTCAATTCTACCGGCTGCATCTTGCCTGACTCTAACCCTGCAAGCAGCTGGTTGACCGAGCTCACTCTTGATAAGAGCACTCCCTCTGCCGCCTCGCGCCCTGCCGGCCCAAGCCATCGCCATCCATCAAGCACCCGGCCTCCCTCCTCCAGTCTGCCAAGCATCGAGATAGCCGCCGCTTGCAATGACAAGGAAATGTCTGCGCCAAGAAGTTTCACCGCCAAGCCGACCCCGCCTTTTCCCAACAATTCCATGGCGGCAATTCGCTCCTCATCGCTCTTGTTTTCATTAGCCGCCACCCCCAGGGCCAGGGAAGTGACATGATGCCGCCAGGCGGCCGGTGCCTCAGCCAGCATTCGCCATTTCATGGCACCATGCTTGCCGGCAAGCAGGCTCTTTGTCATTCTGCCGGCCAAATCCTGATCATTTCTGCCCATCTTCATCAAGCCCAGTACCAATGCTTCGCTTAAGTCGCCGGCGGCAGATGCAAGTGCCTTGTAATGTGGCACTGCCGAGCTTAACACTGCCGCGGCTACATATGGGTCAGCGCCATCCCTGCGGGCAATCTCAACCAGGGCCGCCCCTGCCCGGCCATCCTTAAATTCTCCCAGGCTGAATGCCGCCTGAAGACGCACCTTGGCATCAGGATCTTTTGCCGCGTCAATCAATTCCTGAGGGATTACCGGCAAGGCTTCTGCCCGCCGCAGGCCCTGTCGCCGCAACCCCGGGTTATCCGACTTCATGGCAGACTCAATGCGGCGAACGTCCCATCTTGACCGCATGCCATTGCGGAAGGATTCCCTGCCCGCAATATCCCTTGCGATGCCATTGGGGGAGTCGCTTGCCGCAGCCCGCCAGGGATGTTTCGCTCCCACCTTACTGACCCGGTAAATGCGACCCTTTCCCTGCCCGGAGTAATAATGAGGCTCAAGTTCCGTTTTGCCCTCAGGCGGCAGCCACTGCGGGTGCTCAATCATGTAACGATACATGTCAACCACCCACAAGGAGCCATCCGGTGCGGTGCGTGACATTACCGGGCGACACCAACGATCCTCGGAAGCGAAAAAATCCAGCTTCCCGTCAGCAGCGCGGGCCGCACTAAAACTAACCCCATTGGCCGTCAGGACATGACGCTGCACGAGATTGGAAAAGGGCTCACAGGTAAATGCTATTAACCTCCCGGTCGTTCGGGGAAACAAAATGTTGTCCCGATAAATTGAGATGCCACAGGCAGATGTGTAGCGGCCAACATGGTCGAAGCCGTGAAATCGCTTTTGCGCTTTACTGGCGGCAAAAACCTCCGGCTGACTACCCCGTAACATCTTGCGGGGATCAGGGGCGGGAACCTCCGGATTTCGTCCAAGATAACGGTCGTCAAGCACGTAATGCCAAAGCGGATGGGCATTCTGCACGCCAAACCAGTTACCATCATTATCCCTGACCCTGCCAAATTGTGAAGGCCCGGAAACCGGTTCAAAAGCTCCATCCGGGCGAAACCGGAAATCCCGGGCTCCAAGCTTTACTTCCTTTCCGGTTTTCACACATTTAATGACAGTGCCGACTCCAAAACCGGCATGGTGTCCACCACTGGCACAGTAAATCCAGTCATCAAGCCCCCAGCGCAACCCGTTAACCCTAAGCTGTTGATTGCCCTCCATAAAACCAGTGAACCATGTTTCGTGCCGATCTGCACTGCCATCACCATCAAGGTCTTCCGCATAGAATATTTCCCCGCCAGCACTCACGATCACACCCTTTCCCCACGCCATTATTCCAGTCGGAAAATTTACGCTGCCCATGAATACCTGGCGTTGATCAGGCTGGTGGTCCCCATCGACATCGATCAAGCGCACAATTCTTCCCCCATGGCCATTTTTACCTGAGGGGTAATCGGCCATTTCCGCCACCCAAAGCGACCCGTCGGCTGCCCAGTCAATAGCCACCGGGTCCATGACCAGAGGTTCAGCCGCCACCAGCTCGGCTTTGAACCCGGCAGGCACATGCACTTTCTGGAGACTTTCGGCAGCGGATAACGCCGACAGGTCCAAGGCTTTCCCAATCCCTGCGGTCTCAAACAATGCGCTTACTTCAACTGCCCCCAACGCCCTGTTAAAAAGGGCAACCTCATCCAGCCGGCCTTCAAAATTGGCGAAGTTATCGTTGCGGCCGCCGATGAAAATATCCTGTGCCCCAAGGTGAGTTGGCCTTAACTCTCCGTCGATCTCCTTCTTGCCATTGATATACGCCTCCACGGCCATGCCGCGGCGGACAAATACCAGGTGATACCAGTGATCCTTTTTCAGCGCTTCTTTTCCCTCAAGAAGCTCATTGGCACGGTTGCCGTTGAAAATGATTAACCTGCCACCTGCAACTGCGCTCCCCCCAATCCCGACATGATCACCGGGAGCATCCTGATTACCCGCCTCGCCCCTGGAGAACAAATACCCGGTCACCGGCCGCACCCCTGTGCGCAGCCCGTTCCAGAACCACAATGATACCGAGTATTCATCGCCAAGTTGCGCTTTTGTAACAACCCTGCCCCCCGCAAAGTGAGCTGACCGGCTTCTGTGTTGGTCAGGAAATCCCGCACCCGAAACACCCGGTAAATGGCACACCACACCGGGCTCAAAATCCCCACCCGGTTCAAGGCCGCCAAGCGACCAGCGTTTCACGGGACGCAAGCGTTCAATGGCCTGCGTAAAGGCCCCGCGCGGTTCCCTGTATACTCTGCGCTCCTTGCCGGAAATCCGCTCAAGCATGTCTACCAGCGTTTCAGTAATCTTGCCCTCCGCGCCCACCTCCAGGCCCGCGGTAACCGATGGCCAAGTGGTATATCCGCCGAGGACATGCTGCTCAGCAGGGGGGATATAACCTTCCGCCCCGTTTGCCAACTCGATGTTCATGGTCGTGGCAAGCGGGCTTAGGGCCTTGAGCTTTAAGCCGGTCAACGCATAAACCTCATTAGGCATAGCCGTAATACAGAATTCCCCGACCCTGATTGCCTGCAGAACAATTTCCGCCTCGGGATTCCCATGCAGGTGGATGGCCTGCTTTGCATAGACTTCCGGCCGGCTGCGCGGTCGTCCGTCAGAAATTTTGCCGGCGATTTCACGTGCCCACGCCAGTCGTTCCCTGTCAGGAACACGCCGTCGAATTGCCATGCGCACTTCCTCCATTTTAAGCGGCAAGTCATCATGATAATTAATTCCGGCAATGGCTTCCTGTGTTAGGTCTGCAAGGGCCCCGACATACTTCTTCATGCTAATCTCGCTTTGCTTGCGCGTTCCGCGATAATCAGCGCGCCAAACATCGCCGCTTGTCCCTTGCGAAAGCGCAACAACACAAGCATTGCCCTTGGCCCCGGCGCGCTCAGCCATCTCCTTACAATACTTGCCAAAATAATCGGCCGAAATACCAGCGTGCCCGCTGAAATAGTGCATTGAAAAATTCCCGAGGATCGCCAGTGGGCTGCCGTCACGGGAAATGATGGAAAATACCGTGAACCATGGATCCGTCGGCCCCGATTCCCCTGTTCCCGCAGGATTCTGGTAACCGGGATGCATGTTGGCGCGCACCGTGGGGTTTCCAAAAGGATCAATGCCGTTGCCCGGCCAAAGCACCCAGCGCCTGGGCTTGGTGTATTTGGATCCGTCAAAAACCGCCCACCCCGCCCTGGCAGGACGCATCGCGGCATGGGCCTGCACAATTGACTCGGCAATCCTCTCCGGCAGGAAAGCGGTATACTTTTTGTCCAGATCCGTGCCAAGGCACCAGTCCATCACACTGGGGGCATTATGTGTATGGGTGGCGCAAATCAGGATTTTCTCCGGCGCAATACCGGTTTTCTCAGCAGCTATCCGCTTAGCCTCGTCGCACAACCCGGTTGGTATCATGCAACTATCAACGACAGCTATCACGAGAATCTCGCCTTTGCCGGAAAGGGCTATCGCGCGACAATGCAGCCGGTCAGCAATAATTCGCACTTCCCGGCTTAAGAATCCGCCGTTGACGATTACCGGTAACTCGCGGGGTGTTATGTCAACAACAGCGGCACCGGCCCGGAGGCCTGCAGCAAGGCTCCTTGACTCACTAAAGCCACACAACAGAACCAACCCGCCGATTAATACACCTCGCATAGGCAAGAACTTACCGCAAAAGATCATGGCCTGATCATTTTTTTGCGGCACCTGCTGGCGAACCCTGGCCTATCCGCCAATAACCACCAGACGAATGGCATCCAGCCTTAAGCTGGCATTGGCAAGATGCGCCGTTAATGCCTCACGTTCATCTTGCACTGCTGTAATCTCGCCGTTCCGAACCGGGTGACCAAGAGCCGTGAGGCGTTCAAGGCGATCCAACTGGTCGGTAATCAGCGCATCCATCTCCTTTAGCGCTTTCCTGCGCAGCGTGACGGCGCTCTTTTCTGCCCTCTTTTCCGCATTGGCAACCATTGCGGGAACCATTTTACCAAGGATTTCAAGCTTCGAGCGCAGCCAACTGCGCGCACCATCCTTTACGCTTGAGGAATCAAAGTCGCCGGTAATGTCATTGCCGGCATGATCCACCACTACCTTAATCGGCATCGGTGGGAGAAACCGGTCTGCACCGAGACTCGTTGGACAAATTGGCTCCAGCATGAAAACACACTCGGCAATCAACCCGGCTTGGGATGCTGTTCCCGGGATTTGCCCGAAAGCACTGGATCCTCGCTCGCCGTTGATTATAAGGTCAAGACTGGTCGAAACAATGGGATGATCCCAGGTGACAAATCCCATTGGCTCATTAACCAGCGCGGTCACACGATCAAAGGTAATTGACATCCCTATCTCACGCATGCCTGGAAATGCATCGCCCGCGAAAACGGTATCCGGTTTTACGTAATAACAATAATCGCCCAGTTCCTCAATGCCCACCCCAAGTGCAGCAAAGAGGTCAAGCATGAGTTCTTCCAGGGTATTGTCTGCATCGATACCCTCAAGGGCAGAGGTTATCTTCTTTGCCGACTTCTCATTAAATGAACTCATCTCCAGCAGCCTGTCACGGCCGGCTTCAAGCTTAGCATCAAGCTCTTTCTTGGCCGTCTTGGTATCGGCAATGATATTATCCCAACCGGCTTGATCATCCGTTGCGGTTTCCTGCATCCTTGAGTTGAATTTTTCCATCAATCTCGTTCCGCCTTCCATTGGTTGAGCAAAAGCATTCATGCCCTCGTGATACCACCGGGCAAGCGCGCCGTGGATGGAGTTGGACTCAAAGGGCACGTGTATGCATACCGTCTCTTGCTGGCCAATGCGATCAAGCCGCCCGATACGTTGCTCAAGCAGCGCAGGCGTATCCGGCAGGTCATAAAGAACCAAATGATGGGCAAATTGAAAATTGCGGCCCTCACTGCCAATCTCTGAGCAGATCAGCAGGCGGGCCCCATCCTCCTCACTGAAGTAAGCGGCATTGCGATCGCGCTTGATCAACTCCATCCCCTCGTGAAACAAGGCGGTCTTGATACGGATTTTCTCGGCTATCGCCAGCTCCAGGCCCTCGACAATTTCACGGGTCCGGCAAATCACGAGCACCTTGGCATCCTCAAGTTTACCCACCAGTTCAATTAACCAGTCAACCCGTGGATCTTTCCGGGTTTCACCCCCGGGTTCAAGAGCATACAGGGTGACCTCACGTTGCGGAAATCCGCCAAGATTTACGCGGCGGTTGCGAAACATCACCCGCCCGGTGCCGTGCAAATCAAGGAGCTTATCCAGTAACTGCTGGTTATCACCGGGAATCTCTCCCCCAATCCATTTTGCAACCTGCGCCTGCTCCCGCGCCTCAAGTTCGGTTCCGGATTGAACCTTTCCTGCAATGGCGGAAACCTCCGCGGCGTCTTTGCTTTCACTCTGGAACGTATTGAGGTCTGAGAAACGCTCCGGATCAAGCAGGCGCAACCGTGCAAAATGGCCCTCGGGACTGAGTTGTCCCGGTGTGCCTGTCAGCAGTAATAAATCTTTAGTGGCTGAGGCAAGTTGCTCAACCATTGTGTATTCCCTGCTCGCATTGTCCGGAGCCCATTGCAAATGATGCGCCTCGTCAACAATCAGCATGTCCCACCCGGCATCAATCGCCTGGGCAGCGCGCTTGGGGTTATCGGCAAGAAGTTCGATCCCGGCTAAAACCAACTGGTCATCCAGGAAGGGGTTTACTGTTTGGCTGTCAGCCAATTCTTCCCCCTGCTCATCCTCTCCACCCGTTTCGATAGCCACACAGCGATCCTCGTCAAAAATTGAGAATTGCAGGGTAAAGCGTCGCAAGAGCTCAACAAACCATTGATGGACCAGGGGTTCCGGCACTAGAATCAACACCCGGGAAACGCTGCCCGTGATCAACTTCCGGTGCATGATCAGGCAGGCCTCGATAGTTTTTCCAAGTCCTACTTCATCGGCAAGCAATACACGCGGGGCATGCCGCCTGCCGACCTCATCAGCGATGAAGAGTTGATGGGCAATGAGGTCAACGCGAGCTCCCATCAACCCGCGTTCCCGAAGACCCCGCATTTGTGCACGGGCGTGCAACGCACGTTCCCGTAAGCGGAACTTCCGCGATGAGTTCACCCTTCCCCCGAGCAGGCGGGCATCAGGCTGATGAAAACCCATTTCATTGGCAAGGTCACTTTCTGCAACCTTGCGGCCGCTGCCGCAATAAGTGACCAGTCCATCATTCTCGACGAGGCTTTCGATCGCAATGCTCGTGCCGTTCTGCAGTTCAATGATATCGCCCGCAGAAAAAACCACTCTCCTCAAGGGGGCCGAGGCGGCTGAATAGGTCCGTGTTTCCTCTGAAGCTGGAAACTGCAGGGTAACGGTTGAGGAATCTGCTTGCAGGACAATACCCAGGCCCATCTCGGGCTGGGATTCGCTGATCCAACGTTGTCCGGGTGCGTATTCCATAAAAGAAGTAGTGGGCGGCGACTTTGGATCAACCTGCGAAGATTACAAGTTGAAGCTGGCAATACCTGCTCTCCTGCGTCTTAATGTGCAGCCTTGCACGGATCATAAGGTGACAAGGACTCGCTGACAACGAACACAATATATACCGCGATGTTTAAATCCAAAACTCTCCTGATAGTAAATGCCGTTTTTGCAATTCTTGCCTTGAGTGCAAGATCTGCCGATTTGCCCCCGGAACTGAAATCCACCATTCTCTCCGGTCCCAAGATTACCCCCTGTCCGGCATGCCTGTGTGCCGCGCCAACCGGTGAGGTTTTTGTCGGAGTCGATCTGCTCGGCTCACTGGGAAAGGGTCCGGGAAAAGGAAGGATCGTGCGGGTTATAGACAATGACCACGATGGAGTGGCGGATGCACACACTGTTTTCGCAGAAATGGACAATCCGCGCGGACTTATCAGCGTCGGCAAAAAGCTCTTTGTGCTGCACACGGTCATCCCCAAGAAAACCGGCAAGCTGGAGGCCATGCACCTTTCTGTGCTTGAAGACAAGGACTGGGATGGAAAGGCCGATGCCCCGCCAAAGATATTAATCTCGGATATCAGCCCTCCGAAACATAACCAGGCGCGCGGGGCAGACCATACCACCAACGGTATAAGGATGGGCATCGATGGCTGGATTTATATCGCTGTGGGCGATTTCGGCATTCATGGCGCAAAGGGCACTGATGGAACCGAGCTCACAATGCTTGGGGGGGGCGTGGTTCGTGTGCGGCCCGACGGCAGAGAAATGGAAATCTACACTCATGGCTTGCGCAACATTTACGATATTGCCATCGATCCCTACATGAACATCTTCACCCGGGGCAATACGAATGATGGCGGCGGGTGGAATGTGCGTTTCATCCATCATGTGCAAAGCGGCGAATACGGTTACCCTATTCTTTTCAAGAACTTCACCGGTGAAATTATCCCGGCCCTAGCTGACCTTGGAGGAGGGTCGGGAACAGGTGCTATGTTCTTCCAGGAGCCCGGTTGGCCGGATAAATACAATAATGTTGCAATGATGTGCGACTGGGGACGAAGCCAGTTAATCATCCACCGCGTTACTCCTGACGGGCCAAGCTTCACGCAGTCACCGGAAAATTTCATCAAGCTTCACCAGATCACCGATGTTGACAGCGACGCCTCCGGACGGCTTTATGCAGGCGCTTGGGCGGGGGCGGGTTATAAAGGAAGCCCCAACAAGGGGTGGGTGGAGCAAATCGTGCCGCAAAACTGGACATACAAGCCATTTGCCGCACCTGCAAAACTCAACGATCAGGCAATCGTTGCACTGCTTCGATCGCAAAGTTCCTCCGCGCGGCTTGCTGCCTCACAGGAACTGCTCAGCCGCCCAACACTTGCCGCCGCCGTGGCTACAATCGCGCTGGACAGAAAGGCTGCCCTTTACTCCCGAGTTGCCGCTATCTTCACCTACAAGCAAATGGCCGGAAACCAAGCGGCAACCGGACTGAAAAAACTTGCCGCAGACGCAACGATCAGGGAATGGGCACTGCGTGCACTTGCTGATCGCAAAAGCCAGCTTGCCGGTGTTGCAACAGACCTGTTCACCGCTGCTCTTAAGGATGAGAATCCCCGTGTGCGGGTAGCGGCAGCGGTCGGACTCGGGCGCCTCGGCCAAAAATCCGCCGCTGCGGACCTGCTGGCCATCGCGAACCCTCCCGGTAAAGAACATCCGGTAGCTGCTCCTGCTCAGCCTCCTGCCTTCCAAAGTAAAGCCTTCAAGGGCCACAAAACACGTCCTGTAGAAGTGGACGTAAGCAAATTCAAGGAGCTTTACCTTGTCGTAAACGATGCCGGGGATGGGGATGGAGAAGACCACGGCGCCTGGTTCAATCCGGTATTCGAAAATGCCTCAGGCAAACAAGTCAAGCTTGCCGGCTTAAAATGGAAATCCGCCAAGAGCGGCTGGGGTAAGATCGGCTTTGGTATCAGTGCTGCCGGTGGCCCCCTTAAATCCGGTGACGGCAAGGCACAGCCTGACGGGCTCGGAACGCACGCTAACTCGGTTATCGTTTACGCAATTCCGAAGGGCAGTGTTAAGTTCAGGGCCAATGTCGGGCTTGCCAGCACATCCAGGGCTCGTGGAAAAATTCAGTTCATTGTTTCCGGTTCAATGCCCGCTGTCCCCGGTGCCGCGAGTTCAAAAGAAGGTCCGCACGCCACGCCGAATTCCCCGCTCATCCTGCCCCATGTCGCAGTCAAATCCCTAATAGACCTTAATGCCATCGATGGTTGCGTGAATGCAATCGGCGGCCCCAACGGCCGCGGTGCATTGTGGGCTTTAGGCAAAATGCATGACGCCCGGGTTATTGACGAACTAATCGCAAAGTATAAGTCATCCTCCGCGACAAAAGACCGGGCCGGCATACTGACCGCCCTGATCCGGCTATACAAGATTGAAGCCCCCTACGACGGCTCGTGGTGGTGGAGTACCCGCCCGGATACCCGGGGACCTTACTACAAGGCAATTAATTGGGATGCTTCTGAAAAAATTGCGGGCTTTGTAAAGGCTTGCTGGGAACGTGGCGAATATCGCAGTGTCATTGCCAATAACAACTCCAGGACACGTTCCGGCATTACAGGCATTGATGCCTCCCAAATAGCCAATGTCCCTAGTGGGACGGCGGAACCCACAGTCGACCTTTCCGCTATTGCGCGGACAAAGGGTCAGGTGGGTAAAATGTCCATTGAGGATATCATCCTTGCCATTGGGGATGTAAAGGGTGAGGCCAAGAAGGGTGAGGCTCTGTTTACCCGGCAGGGGTGTATCGCTTGTCACACAACAAGATCCGATCAAGCACCAAAAGGTCCCTTCATGGGACAGGTCGGCTCCGTCCTTTCACGGGATCAAATCGCAGAATCCATCCTGAAACCAAGTGCCTCAATCTCACAGGGTTTTGCCACGGTTTCTCTAAGTACCAATGATAACAAGACCATGGTTGGTTTTGTCACTGCGGAAACCGCTGATACCCTTGAGATGCGGGATATCGCGGGGCAGGTGCATCGCTTCAAGAAAAATGGCATTGCCGGACGCAAGGAGTTGCCAATTTCCATGATGCCGGCAGGGCTGGCCAACGCGCTGAGTATTGAGGAATTTGCTTCCCTGCTTTCCTATTTAGAGGGCATGAAGGGCAAATAACAGCTTAAAGCCCCTGGTAAACAGTCTCCTTTTCACGGGTGTCGGCGAAGCCGCCCTTCATGGATGCAATCTGCGCCGGCACGAGGATGCGGTCATGCTCGCGTTTGACCAGCTGTAGAAAATCATTCCATTTCCTGCCCGGCCTGCCGTTGGTCATTAGGTAGTGCGGACAATTTTTGTGCTCGGTCTTCACGCCTTTGCGCGGCCAGTGATAATGTGGGACCACGCTTCGAAGCGGTAGATTGTACTGACGCATTAACGAAGCGCAAAGCTTGGCTGTGCGCTCCAGAGTTTTACCGCGGCTGTTGCCACGGTGCTCGCACATTTCAATGCCGATCGAGTAATTATTGCCGACCCCGTCAAAATCCGCATGCTCACCCTGCTCGTTGGTTGGCAAGTGCTGCATCACCACATCCTGCTGGACAGTAAAATGCCATGTCAGGTAGCCGATCCTGTTGCCACCCAGGCGTTTTGGCGCCCGCAGTTTTCCGTGTTCCAGTGCCCGGGCATGATCCCACGCATCACCATCATAGTTTTGTGTTGAGTGGACAGTAATATAACGCGGCTTCATCGGACGGTTGATCTTGCGCCCGTAGCGGCCCTTGGGAATGAATCTCTTGACCACCTTGATCTCACTGAACATCTGCCTTTCTGTTACCGCGCCCTGTGCCAACCTGGCACTGGCCGTGACACGCTCAAGATTAGCCGCCGGCTCTACCCCGCTGGTGGTGCAGCTTACCATGATGACTGCTGCCAGCAATGCGACTGTTGCTGCATAAAGCGCAATCAAATCCCTCCCCGTTTTTGGAATCGACAAGTATTATAGATGGAGCAACTTGGCCAAATGTCTCCTTAACATTTGTTAATCTTCGATCTTGCCGAAGCATTCAACCAGACTGTCAGCCCTGCTTTACACTTCCCGCTTTCTCTTTCCATGGCAATCTCCGGTCAAACAACTTTGAATAAACACGGTGCTTGTTCACTGCTCTTTTCCTGAGATGACCAATCGCGCTGTCATACCGCTGCCGCATATCATTGAGCGCTGAGAGCTGTGACGGATCTTTTGCGCAGTTGCTTAGCTCCAGCCGGTCTTTTTTCATATTAAAGAGCTCCTCAGCAGGAAGCTTTTTTTCTCCCCCATGATACCAGTAAATGTATTTCCATTGTGCAGTCACAACCGCAAAACACTGGGCCTGCACTGGTCCCCAGCAATTCATCAGGCTGAGTTGTTGGTGGATTTCCCCGTCCGGATCGTCAAGAAGCGGCAAAAGGCTCCGGCCCTGAACCCCGGCCGGCGGACGAAGGCCGGCGAGCGCAAGGATTGTTGGGGCAACATCGATATTTCCGGTGAGTGCTGCGCTGCGCAGCTTTCTGCCGGCGGAAACATGACGCGGGTCATGAATAATCATCGGCACCCGCACTGATTCCTCATATGGCAACACCTTTGAGCCATACCCGTGGGCACCACATAAAAACCCGTTGTCCGAAGTATATATCACCACCGTGTTCTCCGCAGCACCGTGCTCATCCAGCGCCTGCAGAATCATGCCTACAGCTCTATCGATACCGTATACCAGCTGATGATATTTTCTCATCACTCCATCATAGTCGCTGCTGTATTTCCAGCTGACCCACCGCTCCCACTGCCGGCCCTGTTTACTCTGCTGACTCAAATGCCCCGCGTATTCCCTGCCAAAATTGGCCGGTCGCCGAAATACCTTCCCCTTGTAAACTTCATCAAACCGTGAATCCGGAGTGTCCGGCATGTGTGGTGCCTTGAAACTAATCGACAGGCAGAAAGGCTGCCCCGCCTTGGCCGCTGCTTTGATGAAATCGCGACCAAATGCGCCGTAGGAAAGAGTCGAGTGCGGAAACTCCTCCTTATAGGCTTGCATGGCTTTATTTTTCGCCGTTGCATAGCTGGTCTGCCCTGGCCCTCCCCCCCAGCGGTCAAATTCATCGGCAGGCAGATCCCTGCCCTCCAGCTCGACACCAAACTTCCCTGCAAATGCCGTCATGTAACCCGCCCTGCGCAACAGGAGCGGGTAACTATTGGTGAAGTCCTTTTTACCCAGCTTGCCCTTCGAGAAGTTACAGCCGTGTGCATATTCATACTTACCGGTCAGTATGGTCGCCCTGCTGGCCATGCAAATGGCGGTGGTGTCGTAATGATTATCAAGGGTAACTCCCCTTGCCGACAACCCGTCAAGGTTGGGGGTCAATACATCCCCGTTGCCGTAGCAACCCATCGAAATAGTTGCCTGGTCATCAGCGAGTAAAAAGACGATGTTTGGAGGCTTTGGAGCAGCATGGATTGCCGTGCCAAAAAGGATAAAGCTGAAAAAATAGCTATATATCGGGTTCATCAGGAGCAGTGATAATGTCCGTTTTTACAAGGAGGCTGGCTAAATTTAGCCCGTCTTTGGAAGATTAGCGGTAAATTCCATAAAAAATATTCAATTTTGAGTAACGGCGCCGCCCATTTGGTAGTATAACCCCACCATGCAAAAAATCCATTTTGCGGCTATTGCCGCCCTCTTACTGTTTGCTGCCAATATTCCAGCCCATGCTGCCTTTAAGTTTGAAAAGGATGATACCGTTTGCCTGATCGGTAACAGCCTGCCTGACAGGATGCAACACGACGGCTGGTTTGAAACTGTCCTGCAAAGTGAACTCAAGGGACTGAATGTCTCCTTCCGTAACCTTGGCTTCAGCGGGGATACTGTTAATAACCGTCCCCGCAATTCCGGCTTTCCCAAGCCCGAGGATTACCTCAAAATTTGTGGCGCCGATGTGGTTTTCGCCTTTTTCGGCTACAATGAATCATTCTCCGGTGAAAAGGGAATTGAAGGTTTCAAGAAAGAGCTGGCGGCGATGATCGACAACTACTCGAAACTGAAACCTAACGGCAAATCTGCCCCGCGTTTCGTCTTGTTTTCCCCGATTGCGCATGAAGACCTCAAGAGTCCCAACCTCCCCGACGGTAAAGCTAACAACAAAAACCTCGAGCAATACACGAAAGCCATCAAGGATGTCGCAGCCAACAAGAAGGCGGTTTTTGTCGACCTGTTCACCCCTACCAAGGCGGCCTATGCCAAGTCCAAAAAATCCCTGACCCTCAACGGGATTCACCTCAACGATTTCGGCAATGGTCATGTGGCCGTTATGGCGGCTAAGGCCCTGCTCGGGAAAAGCCCCAAGGCACTCAACGACCTGGAAAAACTCCGGGTAGCGGTTCTCGATAAAAACTGGCATTGGTTCAACCGTTATCGTGCCACGGACGGCAATGACGTGTGGGGCGGACGTTCAGGCCTGCGATTTGTCGACAACCAGTCCAATGCCGACGTGTTGCGACACGAGTTAAAAATGCTTGATGCCATGACTGCCAATCGCGACCCGAAAATCTGGGCCACCGCGCTTGGTTCCAACTACAAGGTCAACGATGATAATGTCCCAAAACCCGTCGCGGTAAAATCCAACATTGGTGGCAAGAGCAGGAGTTCCAATGCTCAAAAGGAAGGTAATGCCACCTACCTCAGCCCGGAGGAAACGCTTAAGAAGCTTCGTGCCCCTGACGGCTTCAAGCTAAATATTTTTGCCTCCGAAGCCATGTTCCCGGAAATGGTCAACCCGGTGCAGATGTCTGTCGATACCAAGGGAAGGCTCTGGGTGGCCGCCTGGAAAACCTACCCCAAGTGGGAACCCCTCAAAGAAATGGAGGATCGGTTGCTCATTCTACCTGATGAGAACCGCGACGGGGTGGCTGACAAGGCAATCACCTTTGCGAAGGTGCATAACCCCACCGGATTTGAGTTCTGGAACGGCGGTGTCCTGGTCGGATCCGCTCCCAACATCTGGTTCTTGAAGGATACCGACGGCGATGACGTGGCCGATGTGCGCATCAACATGCT
>CAWVVE010000011.1:0-18075 GCA_963933075.1 uncultured Verrucomicrobiaceae bacterium
GCACAGGGTAGGAGGGGATCAATGCAACGGTAACCAGCGTGGCAAAGAAAAGAGGCAATACAATCTGTCGCCAGGCTCGTCTTCCAGCCTCCCCACAATGGCTGAAATGCAGTGCCGCAAACATTGACCCTATACCCATCGCGGCCATCGCCAGCGGATAATAGTGTTCCGGCTTGCCAAGCTCATTCTTGACGTAACCGTGGGTAGTCACGATCGCAAGGCCCCCTACGACGCTCACTTGCAGGGAAAGCATCAATGATCGTCGCAGGCCTATAGCACCCAACATCCTGCCGATCCCGAAGAAAAGACGTACTGCTCTGCCGCGCTTTTCGCGCTGATCACTTGGCAAACAAACTCCGGTAATTAACAATCCACTGAGAAGGAAAGTGGCGGCATCAATGGCGAAACACCACTTAAAGCCCGCCATCCAGATCAGTAACGCCCCCGCCGTCATACCGAGGATGTCCGACAAATTATAGGCCAGGGTCCCGTAGGCAACCGCACGGGGATAAAGCCGCTCACCAACCACCCCGGGGATCACCGATTTATAGATTGGTGTAAAGAATGCCGAGCCAAGGTGCAGGAAGAATGCCAGCACATAAAGCTGCCACTCGACCGACACAAAGAACATGCCAATCATCACCGCCATGCGCAACAAATCCGCTAACACCATCTGCATTCGCCCGCCGATGCGATCAGCAAGCTGACCGGCAAGGGGAGAAAGGAAAACGACGATCGCAATGCGGATTGTAAGTACAATCCCCAGCACTTGCGGGCCGGATCCCGGCCGCAGGTCATCAGCCAGGAGAGCAATTGCCGCCGTCCCGATGCCACTTCCAACCAGACTCGCGGCATGTGCCGTATAGAGGCGCACGAAGCGAGAATTTCGCCAAACCGTTTCGGGTCCCTCCTCTGCCATCAGTAGCAATCCTCAACGCAATTCAAATTCCACCCGGCGTCCGCTCTTATAGGAACGCTCACCCTTGCTCTTTCCGGTTTCACCCTTGCTCTTTCCGGTTTCACCCTTCTGCTCAATCTCAAGTACCAGGAATTCAATGCCCAGCTCCTCCAACGTATCGCGTACTGCCCTACAGCGTTTACCGCTCAATTCCCGATTATAAGAGGCGTTACCGTAAGGGTCCGTGTATCCCAGCAGGGCGAGACTGGCACCCGGCACCTTGGCAAAGCGCTCTGCCAAGACAGACAACTTGGCACGTTCCTCGGGATTTATCCTCGCACTGGTGCTGTCGAAATAGATGACTGTCTCGGCAGCTGCCTTCTCAAGGGCCGCGATATCCTCATCACTTGGCCCGGGCGGCTTGGCCAGGCTCAAGGCAATGACCCGCTTGTATCGCCGTTGAGCCTCAGGATCAACAGCCTCATCCGGTCTTGGAAAAGCATTCTTTACCAGTGCCTGCAGCACATCACCGCCGGCAGGATCGGAAACTGTAGCCTCCAGAGCCACCTGCGGATACTCCTCATCCCTATCCTCATGAATGGAAAGCGCACCCCATTGCACGTTGAGGATAAAGGGCCTGATAAGGGCGGACATGGCATCCACCCAAAGTGCATCACTGACATTCTCGCCGGTTTTCATCTCATTGAGAGGAGGCGGCTGTTCTGCTTCCAGCACATTGGTCGCTACTGCGAGGAAACCATCAACCAGTTGTGCGTTGGGCAATAACCCGCGCAGCAGTAAAACACCATCCTCGTCTCGCGAAATCAAGAAACTGGCCGGATCGGGTGCAACAAAAATACTCAACTGATTATCAACCTCGATCGTAATTCCACTGAAGGCCTGTGTCGCAAGTTCATCAATGGCCTGATTCTTCTCGTTGCCGTGGACTGTCCCCTTCACCATGAACACACTCTCTGAAACAGTTACCTGTAATTCCTCAACCTCAGTGACAAGCGCCGGCAACAGGAGAATCAATGGTGTCTCCCATGGTGCCGGCCTGATATGCTCTCCAACGCTCAACTGTTCACTGACATTCTCACCATCGCTGCCCTCGCGAATCAGCTCCACAATACGCTCCTTGAATGCCTGCTCACGAACTTGACCGGTTATCATGAAGTCCCCGCCCTCGCCCTGTTCGATAGTCAGTTCCGGAGGATCGGGTGCCCTGACGACAGCAATCTTGTCAATGAACTCCAATCCGCTGCCTGAAAAATGGGATCGAGCACTAGCCATGATATCCTCCTGCCGCTGCTTTGAAAATACTTCTCCGAAAATCTGCAGCTTGTTATCGAGTATCTCAAGACGCCCATTTCCTGAAACCGATGCGAGATATGTGGCGAACCACTTGCCCAGTGGCTCCCGCCATGCTGATGGGCGGGTATGCGCTTCAATCCCCATCCCGCTCTGCAGTTTCTCCCCGGGCTTTAATGCCCTGCGTAACGCCTTCTCCAGCCCGCTCGCCGCCTCACTGCTTCCCAACCGCCCCTCAAGCACCCAGTCATCATCAACCTGCCTGAGCACGAGGCTCGAATGCTCAGAAGCCCTTACTGAAATCCTGTCTTCAAGCAGGCGGATGTCCTTGACTGCCCGCAAGGCCTCAAGGACACGCTGCGATTGTCCCTGACCATGAACTTCACCTTTAATCACGACATCGCGCCCATTGACACTCAAATCGAGAGCTGTGGATAGATTCTCTATTTCCTCCAAGGCACCCGCGGCACGCAGCTTTAAATCTTCCTCAATGCGCGAACGGGATGAAACAACGGCAGTCCAAAGCAAAGTCCCGTAAAAAAGGACCGCCAGCAGAGCAACTGATATTCCACGATTCATGAAGCAAAGAGCGCCACCGCAAATATCATCATTTTTCGGAAAATCGCGCCTTATTCAAAGCATACGCCCCTTGCAGTTAGGGTCACGCAGATTCCGCATCCGCAGGCAAAAAACCCACCGGCAGGACTCCGGCTGCCAACTGGTCACGGTAATCGCGCTTGCCTCACTCCATACCCACCTGATCCTTTAACCAGGCGGTTACCCCATCAACCATTGCGCGCATGTGCTCAGGTTGACTGAATACATGGTCCGCACCGTCAATAATCAGCTTCTGCTTATTACCAGCCGCTTCCTCAAAGATGTCATGTGTGTCCTCAATCAAAACCACGTCATCCTCTGTGCCATGGACAAGCATCCATGGCACCCGCACCTCGCCGCCCTTCTTAATGAGGGTATCAACCCCGCGCAGGTCATCCATATAGGCCTGTGAAAGAGGGCAGTCCTCATCATCCCACATATTTCCCTCCCCGGGAACAACCTCACCGAACTCGGTCTCGGCGAACTTCCTTGTATTGACCATGCCAGCCAGGGAAACCAGGGCCTTGATCCGCTGATCGGAAACTGCCCGCAACACCCCCACTGCCCCTCCCATGCTGTGCCCGGCATAAATGATGTGTTTTCTTTCAACCTCAAGGGCATCCAGCACCGCCCCAAGGTCGGCAACCTCCTTGGTAATTGTGGCATCGCGGAAATCCCCCTCGGAGTCACCGTTGCCTGAGAAGGAAAATCGCAATGCCGATATCCCGGCTGACATCAACCCGTTCGCCAGTGCCGTAACCAGCGGCCTGCCCTTGTTACCGGTGACACCATGCCCTATCACGACAAGGCTCTCACTTCCCCCATCATGGTAGCTGTAATCGATTTTCTGCCCCGATTCGTTGCGGATCTCAGTATTCATTGCCGCAAGTAATAGCGTAAAGCCGGCTCAACTGCCAGCAATGCGTAAAAATATTTGCTGCCGTTAAACAAGCGACAACCTTACACCCGGTCCATTCTGCTTCCTGAGATACGCACCATCGCTGAAAGCGACCGGATGCCGGTCACTTCTTTTTCCTGCGAGGACGCAGTGGCTTCAAGTGCTTGAGCTTCTCGCCATGATCGCGACGCCTCATTGCCGCGGCAATCTCCTCCTTTTGTTTCTTGAAGCTTATCAGGCGGTTCTTCTCGATCTTCCCTGACTCAATGGCGCCAGCAACTGCGCACCCGGGTTCGCCTGAATGTTTACAATCGCGAAAACGACACCCCCTGGCAATCTCCTGCAATTCCGCAAAGGTCTCTTCCACTGCCGTTTCACCAGACCATAGCTGCACATCGCGCAAGCCCGGCGTGTCGATCAGAATTCCCCCGCCCTCCAGAACCGTCAGTTCACTCCATGTCGTGGTGTGTCTCCCACGAGCATCCGTCTGCCTTACTGCACTGGTACGCATGATGTCGATCCCGGCAATGCTGTTAATAATGGTCGATTTCCCGGACCCGGATGCTCCAAGTAAAACAAGTGTCACCGCTTCACTTACATATTGTCTCAATGACGCCACTCCATCCTCCTCAATGGCGCTAACAGTATGCACCGGGGCACCTGATGCAATTTCCCGGGCCTTCCCCGCGGCACTTTCGGCATCCTCGGCCAGATCCGCCTTGTTCAGGACAACCACGGGCCTGGCTCCACTGTTGCGCGTGAGGGTCAGGTAACGTTCAAGGCGCCGTAAGCTAAACCCTCGCCCGGCATCAAGGGATGCAATCAGGAATGCCACGTCAACATTGGCAGCAATCACCTGCTCCGATGACTTGGACTCAGTTCCCGAAGCACTGACCGCCTGCCGGGAAAATACCGTTTGCCTTGGGAGCAGTTCCCGAATCTCTGCTTCCATGCCGCCCGCTTTCAACCTGACAACAACCCAATCCCCAACTGCAGGATAATCCGAGGATATCCGCGCCCGGTGTCGAAAATTCCCGGACACCCGGGCCACGAATGAACCCTCCTCACACAGCACGTGGTAAATCTGCTTGCTGGTGCGCCAGACACGAGCTGCCATTAATCCCGGCCCGGTATGCTCACTGGAGAAAATTTGGCCGAAGAAATCAGACCATCCTAGTTTTTCAAGAGTCATTCTTTGTGCTCTGGAAATATCCGGGGCGTCTCAATGTTGCCGAGTTCATGACCCTTACGCAACAACACTTTGACCAGAAGCATCACACGGCCGATTATCATGCGCTCAAATGACCACCATCTTTATCGTTAGGCATGGAGAAACTGATTGGAACCTCAGGGGCATCCATCAGGGACACATGGACAGCCCCCTCACCCGGGAAGGCGAACACCAGGCGCAACTGCTCGGAATGCGCTTTGCAGGCGAGGACACCCGTTTTGATGCCGTCTATACTTCAGACCTTGGACGCGCCGTGCAAAGCGCCCGGAACATCTGCCGGGCAATCGAGCAGGAAAACATCATCCAGAAAGAGCCGCGCCTGCGTGAGCGGGCGCTTGGTCTGCTGGAAGGCCTGACATATGCCCAGATTGCAGAGCAGATGCCCCGGGATCACAAGCAACACACATCGGGCAATCCTGATTATCGGCCTGAGAACGGGGAGAGCTGGCGGGACATATACGACCGTGCCCGGGAAATCCTCAATGAGTTGGCACAGTGCAATGACGGCAAATCCATCTTATGCGTGACTCATGGCGGCGTGATATCCATGGCCATGAAATTTTGCATGGACATTGATATTGCCGCCAAACGCCGCTTTCATGTCCAGAATACCGCCCTGAATGTCCTCGAATGGCATGCGGAGAATGACTGGCAACTGCGCACCTTGGGTGATACCTCACATCTCCAGAACGGTTCAGCCCTGGATGAAATGCTTTAAGTGTAACAATCTACCGGAGAAAATACATGCTTGCCTTCCTTGGAACAGGTTCAAGCAGGTAACACTTTCCGGGAATCCCTGTTTCTATTTGCACCCCATCCCGGGTGAGCCAAACTGATCACTGATGTCCAAAGACCCTACCTGGCAGGAATTCTCAAGAAACCTGCTGCGCTATTCTGATCCTGACCTTTGGCTGGATTTCAGCCGCATGGTGATTCCGGAAGATTACCTAGAGGAACATGCCGGGGCCATTGACAGGGCAGGCAACGAAATGCGGCGCATCGAAGCCGGAGAAGTCATCAACACTGACGAGGGCCGCATGGTAGGACACTACTGGTTGCGCGCTCCATCACTGGCACCTGAAGCGCTGGAGCCGGTAATCATGAGGAACATCGCTGAAGTCAAGGCCTTCGCTTCCGGCGTCCATCAAGGCGAGATTCTCACCCCGGCCAACAAGACATTCCACCATCTCCTGGTCATTGGAATCGGTGGCAGCGCCCTCGGCCCGCAACTTGCCATTGATGCCCTCACTGGAACGGATATTCCCATGTCCATCCATTTCTTTGACAATACCGACCCTGATGGAATCGACCGTATACTTGCCGGCCTCGGCGGAAAACTTGAGCGCACCCTTACCCTTGTAATTTCAAAATCCGGCGACACCAAGGAAACCCGCAATGGCATGCTGGAGGCAAAAACGGCTTACCAAAGCGCCGGGCTTGACTTTGGCGGACATGCAGTGGCTATAACCGCACCAGGCAGCAAACTTGATCAAGTCGCCGGGGAAAATAACTGGATAGGCCGTTTTGCAATGGATGACTGGGTCGGCGGACGCACATCCATCACAAGTGTTGTCGGGCTGGTCCCCATGGCATTGGCGGGAATTGACATCGACGGGTTTATCGCCGGAGCTGCCGCAACTGATGCAAAAACACGGGACTCCAACATACAGGAGAATGCCTCAATGATGATGGCAATTGCCTGGCATCATGCCGGGAACGGCAAGGGCAGCAAGGCGATGGTGATCCTGCCCTACAAGGATCGGCTCAGGTTGCTCTCCAGCTACCTGCAGCAACTGGTCATGGAGTCTCTTGGCAAAGAACTCGACCGTGATTCCCGACAGGTTCATCAGGGCATCACCGTCTTCGGCAACAAGGGATCAACCGACCAGCACGCCTATGTCCAGCAACTGCGGGATGGTCCTGACAATTTTTTCGCGACATTTATCGAAATACGCAAGACACGGTCAACGGAAAGCATTGAAGTTGAACCCGGAATAACCACAGGGGATTACCTTGAAGGGTTCCTGCGTGGCACTCGACAGGCGCTCTTTGCATCCGGGCGAAAATCAATCACAATTTCAATCCCCCACCTTGATGCTTATTATCTTGGCTGCCTCGTTGCCCTCTATGAACGGGCTGTCTCGTTTTATGCCGGTCTTATCAATATCAATGCCTACCATCAACCCGGGGTCGAGGCCGGTAAGGCGGCCGCCGGCAAATTCCTGGAAATCCTACGCAGGGTTGAAACCCAACTTCAGTCATGCCCGGGACAATCCGTGTCAGCTGAGGAAATCGCCCTCGCCATCAGCGCCGATCCGGAAGAAACCTTCCATGCTCTTTGGCATTTGGCTGCGAACCGAACTGCCGTTACAGTAAAACCCGGTGCCAACCCGACAGGAGACCGGTTCACCCTGGTTGCTGAATAAGCCTATAGCTGACACTTTCCAATGGCCACCTCCCAGCTCCAAAGCCTAAATGCTCATGCCAAAGAGCGGCTTACGCGGGAAAAGATCTCACCGCTGAACCGCAAGGAGAAACTGGAGCTCTACCGCAGGTTTCTCAAAACCGAGGAACATCGCATCAAGCTCTATCACCGCAGCGGCGGCAGCGGCATGCGGGTATCCAAGCGGCGCGCCGATTTGATCGACATCCTGCTCTGTCATCTTTACCAGGATGCCGTAGATGCAGCCGCCGGAGACTCACCTGAAGTCACGTTGATCGCGATTGGGGGATTCGGCAGGGGACGCCTCAACCCGTGCAGTGACATCGACCTGCTTTTTCTCCATCCCAGAGGTGCAGCAGGCTTGCCGCCTGTGGCCTCTCAAATGATCGAGGACGTTCTCTACATGCTCTATGATTGCGGTTTTAAAGTCGGCCATTCCGTACGCTCCATCAGGGAAACCATCAAGGAGGCGAACTCGGACGACCGGACCAAATCCTCAATCATAGAATCCCGGCTTTTGTTTGGTGACGAGCAGCTTTACACACAGATGCTTAAATTATTCCAGAAGCACTGCATCAACGGTTACAAGCGCAATTATCTTAAAACCCGGCTTGAGGACATCCGGTTGCGCCATTTGAAGCACCGCGGAACCCCCCTGCTGCAGGAACCGCATATCAAGGAGGGTTGCGGTGGCCTGCGCGATTACCACAACCTTATATGGCTAAGCTATGTCCGTCGCGGCACCACAAAATTAAGTGACCTCATTAATTTAAAATTGCTGACAACCACCGCCTACCGCGAAATGCGCAAAGCCTACAATTTCCTGCTCAGGGTCCGCACGGAAATGCATTACATCCAGGAACGCTCAACAGATATACTCACCCTTCGACTGCAGGGCGATATCGCCAGGAACCTCGGTTACCCGCAACGCGATATGTTGCGCAAAATCGAGGCCTTCATGCGGGACTATTACACGCATACCGGCAACCTGTTCCAGCGCGCAGCAGAATTGGGAGATCATTTTTACCTCGAGGAACGGGAGCAGGACACCAAGGTGCCGGTGATTGGCTTCCTTGCCCGAAGAAAATTCAAGATTGAACACTTTGACGGCTTTATCGCCAAGAACAACCGCATCTACTATGAGGCGAATACTGTTTTCAAGGAAGACCCAGACCGCCTGATGCGCATCTTCCAGCACTCCCAACTGAGGCATCTTCGCCTTGCTCCTCCGTTATTCTCGCTGATCCAGCGCAGCTGGAACCTCATCGACAAAAAGTTCCGTTATCGTGACTCAAACAGGGACACTTTCGAGGCTATCCTCTCTCGCAAGGGCGATGTAGGCAGGGCCCTGCGCCAAATGCATCGTGCTGGCGTCCTCGGTCGCTACATCCCCGAATTCGGTGCACTTACCAATCTCGTGCAACACGAGTTCTTCCACCGTTATCCTGCTGACGAGCATACCCTGCGTGTCATTGAGGAACTCGATGCCCTTTCCATTGCCGATGACCGCAGGCGGGCAATCTACCGAAAACTCTTCAACGAACTGGATGATCCTTATGTCATCTACCTCGCAATTCTCCTTCATGATTCAGGGCGAGCCAAGAACAAGGCACATCACGATGATGAAAGCACTGTCCTGGCACAGGGAATAGCAAGGCGCTTCTCCCTGAAAACCAAGCGCCGCCGACTGCTTCTCTTCCTTGTCGATTCACACCTTGAGCTGTGGCGCACCGCCAACAGCAAGGATATCGATGACCCACAAACCATCGCCAACTTCGCCCAGATCATTGGCTCCCATCGGCAACTCGATCACCTGATGCTCCTGACATATGCTGATTCAAGGGGCACTAACGAGGAAAGCTGGACGGAAACCAAGGAAGCTCCACTGCGTATCCTCTACCAGGAGACACGGGAATACCTGGAAGATGCCGAGGCATTTGCCAAGCGGCGAAGCAACGCACAAAAAATACTTCTTGAGGAAGCGCTTGAGCAAATGCCTGAAAGTCATGCCAGCACCGTCGTCGCCCACTTTCAGGAAATGCCAGCGCGTTATTTCATGCGCCGGGAAAGCATACACGTCATCAGGCACATCGAGTTACTCATTGATTACTTTAAAAACTGGGCATTTGCCGAGATCGATCCGGAACCAATCCTGCATTGGCGGGCGATTCCAGAACAGGGATGCAGTGAATTCACCGTTATATGGCACGGCAGGCACAAGTTACTAGCACATATCTCAGGTGCACTATCCGCACATAAAGTAAACATCCTCTCGGCTGAAATAATCGCCCGGAGTGATGGTGTAGTGTTTGATATATTTCGTATTTGCTCAACGGATTTTGAGCCTGTCAATTCGCGCTACCGACAGAAAGAAATCGAGCGTCTACTGCGCTCGGGATTAAGCGGGGAGGAACCCGACTACAACAGGCTCATCGACAAGGCGGATGACGACCTCCACGACTGGAATGATATCGCCGACCAATTCCCGCAGAGAGTTTACCTCAACAACGATTCCAGCAAGGAATTCACCCTGCTTGAGATTCAGGCTATCGACCGCCTGGGACTGCTGCACAATATATTCTCCACCATTGGAGAACTTGATCTGGAGGTCACTAATGCTCGTATTACAACCACTCGCGGGGCTGCCATCGACACTGTCTACATTGTCGATTCAAATGGCGATAAAATCCTTGATCAGGTCATTCTCGCACGACTGCTCTCCAACCTCCAGGAAACCTTGGGACTAACCGTCGAGGGCAGTCAATAAAAGTGGCGTATTTATATTTTCCCTTCAGGCAGTTCCTGAAGGGACTTGTTGGCATTTTATTTCTGGCAGACGCATATATTGTCGAAAGAAACGGGAATCCGTCTGCAGAATTTATTAAATAGCGGGATGGAATGGCTAAGTCCAATGAGCTTCCAGGGGAAAGACATGCCTCCTTCCAAGTTCAGGATGGAATTTCCGGGCTGGGTTTTGACCCTGCTATTTAAACAGTATTTCTCAAGCGACTCAAAGCAACACTCGATAATCCTCAGCCCTTTTTCCTCCATCAGGGCATTCATCCCTTCCGGGTATATCCGTCAGTAATCAACGGGAGCCTCATGATAGGACCAACTTATCGGGCTAATGATTATAATGAGCCCATTGTTCTTGGTGATTCCTTTTAGTTCATCAACCCACCGCCAGATATTTCTGACGTGTTCCATCAGCTGGCCGGAGAAGACTATATCAAATGCATTATCTTCAATAGGGTAACTGTATTCTTCCTTACTCACAATGTGTGAGGGATTGACATGACCTTTACCAATATACTTTTCCCACGATGTCCAGTGTGTGCCATTCCAATGATGGCATATTTACTAGCCTGGAATAATAGGATGGGTATCCGGTCGGGCCGATCTCCAGTATACTCTGGTTCTCCTTGAAATGCTGAATCGCATATTTTTTGAATAGCAGTTTGCTGTTTAAATGCATGGGACTTAATGGGCATATGCCAGGCAGGGTTTCCCTAGGCAGCAATGATGCCTGGGGCAATACTCCCGGATGGCACGGCAATATCCGGGCAAACGGGCAAATTGCACACTATTAAGGAATAGTGAAGGAAGAGTTCCCGGAAAAACAGGCCGGGTATCGGGGGATACTTCTTGCAATAACACCCTTGCCCTGTGTCGCGACTTCTATCAGAATGAATTGATCAAATAACCCGAAAATAATTCCTATTTACACCATGAGCAACCCAGCACCAAAACTTCATAACGCAATGTGGCCCGGACTTGTCGGAAAAGGCGACGAAGAAGGCCAGGAACCACCAATAAGCCTTGAGCGTATGCTGGAGCTTAC
Organism: uncultured Verrucomicrobiaceae bacterium; assembly: GCA_963933075.1. GTDB lineage: Bacteria > Verrucomicrobiota > Verrucomicrobiia > Verrucomicrobiales > DEV007 > CACIUL01. Next base: position 11,220 of record CAWVVE010000011.1, read on the forward strand.
CGCTAACGCAGAAGTGTCAGGAACCAAGTTCGATGGCATCGACTATTTCCTCTTCCTGCCGCACACCGACCCGAAAGCCAGTGACGATGAGCTCAAGGTAATTGCGGATCGCATTTCCGGTCACGGTTTTGACATCGGTTCCCTGGTCGCGCCGGTCTGGCCTGGCACTGTGGGAGACTCTGCCATGGGAAGTGCAGAACAGCGCGGGAAATTTCTTGATGCCGTGAAAATGGCCTGCCGGATTGCGAAGGTTTTCAATGATCATGGTGCGCGCAAATACGGCGTCATCCGCATCGACTCTGCAGAATTCGGAGTGGAAAAATGGCGCGAAGACACACAGGCTAATACCGCGCAGATCGTCGACACGTTCAGGGAAGCTGCCAAGATAGCCGCCGACCACGGTGAGCGCCTTGCCGCTGAGGGTGAGATCTGCTGGGCGGGCATGCACAGCTGGAAAGACATGCTTGATGTTCTGGAGGGAGTTGGTATGCCCGAGGCACTTGGTTTTCAAGCGGACCTTGCACACACCTACCTATACACTCTGGGTTACAACGCCCCTGAACACGCTCTTGTTCAGGAGGGCTATACCGACGAGGAGTTCTGGCCTGCCTATGAGCAGATGACGGACAAACTCCGTCCGTGGACCATCGACTTCCATGTCGCTCAGAATGACGGCACCGTTCATGGTGCAGGCACTCATGACAAAACCGGCAAGCATTGCCCGGCCGATGACCCGAACGGCAAGCTCGATATTGTCAAAGCGGCTGGTTACTGGTTAAAAGATGCACCTGCACGCGGCATCGAGCACATCTGCTGGGACGGTTGCATGTTCCCCAATGCCATGCTTGAGACAGACGCCACCTGGAATACCATCCTCGACACCATGATCAAGGTTCGTGATTCCCATGGTTGGGGTTAACGAATAGCAAGCACCCATGCAAGGGAGAACCCGGGGCCTCGCGGGCAACCTTCCCCCTTGGCCTGCATCTAAATATCAATACCCCGGGACGCGTCACGGTAGGTAACACCAAGCCCGCGTGCCAAAAGACCACATAAAGCTCCACTGGGTTGTCATTCTCTGGGGATTCACTGCCATCCTCGGACGATTAATCAATCTCGAGAGCACGGTTATTGTCACTTACAGGGTTGCATCAGCCGGCCTGATGTTGGCAATCCTTATTGTTTGCCTGAAAATCCCGCGCAACGTCGTTGCAAGGGATAGGATCAAGCTAACAGCCAATGGACTCCTCCTCGGACTACACTGGACCCTGTTCTTCCTTGCGGTTGAAATCGCAAATGTTTCAGTTTGTATGATAGGCATGGCAACAGCCACGCTCTGGACCGCCTTTCTTGAGCCACTGTTAATCAAGGAGCGGCGCTTCCATGCCTACAATGTCGCAATTGGCGGCGTGATGATCGGGGCAATTGCCATCATAGCCGGCGGTGAATTCGATTATATGCAAGGCCTGCTGGTTGCCGTGGCATCAGCAGGCATTGCCACCACCTTTTCGATCTTTAACAGCCGCTTCTCCAGGAATCACCATCATTATATCATTGCCCTTTACCAGATGGTCGGCGCCACGCTGTTTTGCACAGTTGTAATTGCACTAATCACTTTAACTCGCGGCGACCTGCCCAACCTTATACCCTCACTGGCAGATGCCGGATGGCTGCTGCTTCTCGCCTCGTTTTGTACCGTTTATGCGTATGCCCAATACATTGAATTGCTTAAGCGTTTGACTGTATTCACAATCCACCTCGCCTACAATCTGGAACCGGTATATGGAATTATCCTGGCAGCCCTGTTTTTCAAGGAACACCAACAACTTGGCTCCATGTTCTACCTCGGGTCGGCAATTATCCTGCTGACAGTGGTGGCGCATCCCTTTATTGTGAGACGCTGGCAGCGACATTTCTCGGAACTTGAACCAAAATCCTAAATCAACTACCATACTCTGATGAAATTTTTGATCGCGATAACGGCTTTTTTCCATTTTGCCCTGCTGGCCGGTCACTGTGCCCCGGAAAAGACCAATTTGAAGATCAGCTATTACAAGGATATTCGACCGATTTTCCAGGCTAACTGCCAGGGTTGCCACCAGCCTGCCAAGGCAAAAGGCGACTACATCATGACTGATTTCGCAAAGCTCCTCGCAGGTGGCGACAGCGATGATACGGCCATTGTTGCCGGCAAACCTGCCGAAAGCCACCTCTTGAAATTGATCACCCCGGTAAAGGGCAAGGCTGAAATGCCCAAGAAAAAGGATCCTCTCCACGAAACGGAAATTGCCCTGGTGAAACGATGGATTTCCGAGGGCGCCAAGAATGATACACCGGAGGGTGCCAAGAAGCGTTACTCGGCAGACAATCCCCCTGAATATATCCTCCCCCCGGTTATCGCCTCGCTGGACTATTCACCAGACGGGAAACTACTGGCCATTCCCGGTTTCCATGAAGTCATTCTGCACAAGGCTGACGGGTCAGGAATGGTAGCGCGCCTTGTGGGGCTTTCAGAGCGAATTGAATCCGTTGCCTTCTCCCCGGACGGGAAAAAACTTGCCGCCACCGGTGGCTCGCCCGCGCGCATGGGGGAAGTGCAGATCTGGGATGTTGAGACGCACAAGCTGATCCTTTCAGCTCCGGTTACCTTCGACACTGTGTTTGGTGGCAGTTGGTCACCGGACGGCACCATGGTGGCTTTCGGTTGCACTGACAATACAGTCCGGGCTATCAACGCAGAGACCGGCAAGCAAGTGCTCTTCATGGGAAGCCACAATGACTGGCCAATCGACACGGTATTCTCGACCAAGGGCGACTACCTTGTCTCTGTCGGCCGGGACATGAGCGCAAAGCTCACAAAAGTTGACGAGCAACGCTTCATTGACAACATCACCTCAATTACACCCAAAGCCCTCAAGGGCGGCATCCTGTCAGTGACGCGTCACCCCATGCGTGATGAAATCCTGTTTGGAGGAGCTGATGGCATTCCCAAAATATACCGTATGCAGCGTGTCAAGAAACGGGAGATCGGGGATGATTCCAATCAGCTCTGGAACCTGCCGCCACTGAAAGGGCGTATATTCGCAGTCGACTGGAGCCTTGACGGTAAACTGATTGCCGCAGGCAGCAGCCTTGACGGCAAGGGAGCGGTGCACATCTACGGCATCAATCCTGAATACAAGGTGCCCGGAGACATCGATGGAATCATTAAAAAACCTGTCCAGAACCGTAACGACGGGGAACGCAAGAAACTCAGTGATTACTTCAACAACGGGATCCAGACCCTGGCTAAAATAGATTTAATTAACTCAGGCATCTACGCCATGGACTTTAACCCCGACGGGACCCATCTCGCAGCGGCAGGATCCGATGGGCACGTGAGAATCTATGGCACAGCAAATGGCAACCAGATCACTGATTTCATCCCGGTGAAGCTGAAACCCTGAGCCTCTGCTTGCCCGGCAGCATCGAGGTAAAGCAATGGCAATTTGCCGCCAACAGCCCAGGAACCCCACTCCCTAATCCGGATATTCCGGGTTAATGCATTAAAAACAGCCCACTCCTAAAGAAAATCGCCCCTTGCTCCGGCAAACCTATCCCCCTACCCTTTCCCTAAAGTAATGAGACTCACATTTTCCAGCGCAGCAGCCTTGGCCGCCGCGTTCTTGAACGCCGCGACAGCACAGGAAACACCGGCAATACCAGATGTAGAATCACTCTCGGTCTCGCCGCCGGAGATTCATCTGAATTCGCCTGTCGCATACAGCCAGCTTATTGCCACAGCCAAGCTTACAACCGGCGATTCCATTGATGTGACCCGGATTGCTGACATCACCGTAAAAGGTGACGCCGTAACCGTGACGGATCTTGGTATTGTTGAAGGTGCCAAAAACGGCAAGGCAACAGTTGTAATCAACCTCAAGGGAAAGAATGCCTCAATCGCTGTCACCGTGACGGGAATCGGGGACGATATCCAGGCCGATTACGTCCGCGATGTGATGCCGGTGATCTCCCGTCTCGGCTGCAACGCGGGAACCTGCCATGGCGCCAAGGACGGCAAGAACGGCTTCAAGCTTTCATTGCGCGGCTATGATCCGATATACGATATACGTGCACTGACCGATGACCTCGGTGCCAGGCGTGTCAACGTTGCCGCCCCCGATTCAAGCCTGATGCTGCTCAAGGCGACAGCAACTGTGCCTCACGAGGGAGCTCTGGTTACCAAAGTTGGCTCCGACTACTATAAGATACTGCGCGCATGGATTGCCGGCGGGGTTAAATTTGAGCCCTCCACACCACGCGTCTCAAAAATCGAGGTTTCCCCTAAAAATCCGGTCGTCAAGACTATCGGAACCCGGCAACAAATGCGTGTCATCGCAACCTATGCCGATGGGCTTGTGCGTGATGTAACGCGTGAGGCTTTCGTGGAAAGCGGTAATGCTGAAGTAGCCGAACCTGAAAAGGGGAAGCCGGCGCTGATTACGACATTACGCAGAGGAGAAGCTCCAATCCTTGTCCGCTTTGAGGGTAAATATGCCGCAACCACGGTCACCGTCATGGGCAATCGTGAGGGCTTCACCTGGCAACAACCGCCCACCAACAACCGCATTGATGAGTTGGTCGCCGAAAAATGGCAGCGTATGAAGATTCTGCCCTCCGCCCTCTGCGACGACTATGAGTTCATCCGCCGAGCTTACCTTGATATTACCGGGCTCCCTCCCTCAGTGCCGTCCGTTCTGGCATTTATCGAGGATCAGCAACCACAGCGCCAGAAGAGAGATGCCCTTATCGACAAACTGGTTGGTTCCGATGAATACATCAGCCATTGGACCAACAAGTGGGCCGATCTCATGCAGGTGAACCGCAAGTTTCTGGGAACCGAGGGAGCTGTTGGCTTGCGCGACTGGATTCGCGGACACATCAAGGCTAACACCCCTTACAACGATTTTGTCCAGCAAGTTATCACCGCCACAGGATCCAACAAAGCCAACCCCGCAGCCGCATACTTCAAGATCCTGCGCACTCCGGAAGCCCTGATGGAAAACACAACCCATCTCTTCCTGGCAACTCGTTTCAACTGCAACAAGTGCCACGACCATCCCTTTGAGCGCTGGACACAGGATCAATATTATGAGCTCGCAGCCTACTTCGCGCAGGTGGAACGCAAACAGGACCCGGCATCCGGCAACAAGAAAATAGGCGGCACGGCAGTTGAGGGGGCTAAGCCTCTATATGAAATGATCTCCGACAAGAATGACGGGGAAGTCAAACACGAGCGTACCGGTCAAATCGCAGCACCGTCTTTCCCTTATCCTGCGCAATTTAAGCCTGGAAATGATCAAACCCGGCGTGAATCACTGGCAGGATGGATTACCTCCCCGGAGAACCAGTATTTTTCCTCAAGCTACGTAAACCGTCTCTGGGGCTACATGCTTGGCACAGGAATTATAGAACCTCTCGATGACATCCGTGCCGGCAACCCGCCAAGCAATCCGGAATTACTCAAATACCTGGGTCAGGAATTCATTAAAAGTGAGTTCAACGTTCAACACATGCTGCGCTTGATTTGCAAGTCACGCACTTATCAGCTCTCAATTGCGACCAATAAGTGGAACGATGACGACACAATCAACTTCTCCCACGCCAAGGCACGCCGCCTGCCGGCCGAGGCGCTGTATGACACCATTTATACCACGCTTGGAGCACAGCAAAAACTGCCCGGTGTCCCTGTCGGCACCCGCGCGGCGGAACTTCCGGATGTCGGGATCAAGCTCCCCGACGGTTTTCTCGACACCGCCGGCCGCCCGGTTCGTGAAAGCGCCTGTGAATGTGAGCGCAGCAGCGAGCTGCAACTCGGCCCTATCATGGCTCTGGTTTCCGGCCCAACAGTTGGCAATGCGATTAGTGACCAGAACAACATCCTTCCAAAACTCGTCAAGGAAACCAATGACAACCGCAAGCTGGTGAACGACATCTTCCTGCGGCTTCTCGCACGACCCGCCACTGATGATGAGCTCACCTCAAGCCTGTCGCTGATAGATAATTTTGAAGCCGAGCACCAGACCCTGGTGGCATCGCTGGAAACCCGTGAAGCGGAGCTGAAAGTTGAGATGGAAAAAGCCGAGGCCAACCGGCAGGCGGGAATCGCCACCGCCAAGGATGCCTTGAAACAATACCAGGCCGGCGTCGCCGAGCGCGAAGCCAAACTGGACAGGGAGCAGGCTGCCCGCATCGCTGCCGCCGAGAAGACACTCAAGGAATTTGAAGACGCCCTTCCCGGGAAAATAGCCGAATGGTCAAAGGCCAACAGTGATGATTCCGCATGGCAGGTAATCACGCCGATTGCCTTCAACGCCACCAGCGGTTCACGACTGGAACTTGAGAATGACAGTTCAATTTATGCTTCCGGCAAGAACGCCCGGGGCAAATACCATGTCTTCGGTACTACCGAGATGAAAAACATTACAGGTATACGCATTGAAGCCCTTCCAGACGACCGCCTACCAAAGAAGGGACCGGGGCGCGCTGATGGCGATGGCAACTTTGTGCTCACCGAGTTTGATGTATTCAGCACGCCAACCCCAGCCAACGAGGACTGGAAAGCGGTGAAAATATGGACCTTTGACAAACCAGGCGATGCCCAGGGATGGGGTCGGGAAAATCAACTCGACCTGAACGTGGAGAAGGGCAGCCTGAAACTCGTCAGCAAGGGTAAGGATCCCTACCTGACGGCGGATGTCGCTGCCGCTGCCGGCAGTTTCATGCTCGACATGAAGGCCGAGTTCCCCGGTGAGGGCAAAGCACACGCTCAGCTCTTCTGGACCACCAAGAAAGACGGCGTAATCAGCGAGACGCG
>CAWVVE010000012.1:0-15238 GCA_963933075.1 uncultured Verrucomicrobiaceae bacterium
GAGGAGGGTTGATTCTATGCTTTTTGGCGTCATCGCCTCAGCGACTATTCTTACCAAGTCATCGGGATTATTATTAGCGGTTGTGCCTTTTTTTGCGCTGCTTCTTTCCTGCAGGATTCACTTGATTAGAGCATCTGCAATTTGGATTGCCCCGGTTGTAGTTTTGATAACTGCTGTTCCATGGCTTGTGTTCACCTATCCCATTACCTCAGAAGGTGCGATGAGTGATAGTGTTCCCGACTATCTTGAGAAATCTTTACCGTTCTTTTCAGCTGCAATTATTGACGTGTCCGGAGTGCTGGTGGTGGTGCTGGCTTGCGGTCAGATACTGTATCGAATTATAGATGCGATATTCCGTCGGCGCGCTGTGTCTGACAGCGAGGCTGTGATGATTGCCCTAGCGATTGCCGGATTCTGTTTCTATCTTTTTATTCCGGCGGGTTTGGAGCAAAGATATCTTCTAGTGATAATGCCGGCGTTTTACCTGTTGGCATTCAAGGCGTTTCAGGACATTTGTCTCAGGCTTGTCCAGGCATTGGGTTTAAAATCTCGTTGTGGATTACTGCTTCATCTTTCCGCAGTAATTGTCCTTAGCTTTTGTGTTTTGCTTGAGTGTTTTGAGTTAAGGCATAAGCAAGCCGAGGGATTCGCGGAAATTATTTCTGCTGTAGGCAATAGCTCGGGTGGTATTAACCATTCGCTGCTGGTTGTTTCTGATTCTCGTGGTGAGGGTGCAATTATAGCGGCTTCCGCGCTTGCATCATGCAGGCGTCCTTGCGAAGGGATCCGCGTTTACCGGGGAAGTAAAACGCTCGCTTCCAGTGACTGGCTTGGTCGTAACTATAGTGCTATTTACAATACGGTTGCCGGGGTGCGCGCATACATGAACAGCGGGGCCTTGCAGTTTCTGGCACTCGATGAAGGGGTTCCTCCCGAAAAGAGGGCTGGATATTATGGTCTTGTGGAGCGGGCTGTTAACGAGAATTCTGGGGATTTCATGGAGGTTGGCAGGTTCCCCACACTCAGGCGGGGTGGAAAAAAATCTGACGTTATACTTTACCGTCTAGCGGGTGAGGGTGCAGGTTAACCATGTAAACTGCCACATGGAAAATTGTAACTAGGTTATCATCAGAAGTGAAATTCACTCAGATGGAAGGATGAATATTCTTTATAGTTTTCGAACAAGGGGGGTTGGCGCTGAATCAGTTCATATTTCGGGGATTTCAAGAGCGCTCGAAAGACTAGGTCACAGGGTCTATTTTCAGTCTCCGTGTAAAGTTCAGCACGGTGCAGATCCTTTCAAGAGAGGTAAGGGCAAGGAATTCTTCTGGAATATCCTTTCCCGGTGGATGCCAAGGCTTCTCTTTGAGATGGGTGAAATTTGTTATAATCTTTTCTCATGGTTCCGGGTTAGACGGCAGTTACGAACTCGTGACTTTGACCTAATCTATGAAAGACATGCTTTTTTCCATTTTTCTACGGGTTTAATAGCCCGGGATTTCACTATTCCGCTTATTGTTGAGGTTAACGAGTTGGTGGGGGATGACCGCGTGAGAAGCCAGCCTGTCCTCTCAGGATTGGCAAGATGGTGCGACAAGAGGCTTTTTGACCGCGCTTCGTTAATTGTAGTTGTTTCTCCGTATTTAAAGAGGGAGATAATGAAACGCCACGACATAGCGTGCAACAAGATAGAGGTTCATTGTAATGGTGTTGATGAGGAAATCGCGAGACGGCATCCCGAGCAGAAGACAGTGGCGGGTGCTGATGCCAATGCGTGTTGCGTGCTTGGATTTGTGGGATGGTTTGTTGAGTGGCATCGACTTGACCTGCTGATCGAGGTTTTTGCCAGTTTGTGTAATGAGTCTCCGGATTTTAATGCCAAGCTCCTTCTTGTTGGTGATGGTCCATTGCGTGCGCAATTAGTCAGCCAATGCAGGGAGTTGGGGATATCTGATAAAGTGATATTCGCCGGAGTTGTAGAGCATTGTCGCGTGCCGGAGGTTTTGAGGGGAATTGATATCGCTGTGATTCCTCACAGCAATCAATATCGCTCGCCTGTGAAGCTCTTTGAATACATGATAGAGGAATGTGCGGTTGTTGCAGCTCAGACAGAACCGATCTCAATGGTCATTGATAATGGCAGGAACGGCTTATTGTTCCGACCTCTTGATAAGGCCGATATGCTGCATGCCTTCATGCAACTTGTATCTGATGTTAATCTGCGCGTAGCGATGGGCTTTCAAGCCCGCAAGGATGTGATAGCTGGTTACACCTGGAAGCATAACGTGCAGAGGATAATGGCGAAGCTGCAGGAACTTGGCGGTTGAAGTGCGCAGACTCGGTGCATCTGATGTGAACATGAGTGCCGGCAGAAGCACTGTTTTATTGTAATGAATTTGAATGTCAGGCTGCTTAGCAGTTCAACGCTAAACATGGTTGAGCATATCGTAAGATTTGTCGCGATGTTCCTTGTTACGCCGGTCCTGGTCATTGGGTTGGGTGAACAGCAGTATGGCGTCTGGCTGCTTTTAATGACTTTTTTTTCCTACTATAACCTCCTGGACCTGGGGGTCGGGATTGCCAGTGTTCGATTCATGGCAAGAGCCATGGGCAATGACAGTGCGGATGTCGCCGTGGTTGCGTTAACGTGCAGGAGGTTCTTTCGCCGTGTTGCTTTAGTGTCGCTGTTGCTCACTTTTGTCGCAGTTGCTGCAATCGCCTTGTTTTTTGAGTCTTCCAGTAATGCATTAAATGCCCGTCTGGTTGTTGCTATCTGCGGAGCGGGTATTTCAATGCGGTTTATGTTGATGATATACCAGGTGGTTCTCAAGAGTCATTTGCGCTATGAGGTTATTGCAGGTGCATCGATTGGTCGCGTGATTGTGCAGAGTGCACTTGTGGTATGGTTTGTTAAATCGGGGTGCGGATTAGTTGAAATTGCCGTTGTGGTTGCCGCATGCGATCTTGCACAGCAAATTGCACAATCCCTTTTTGCCAGGCCGCTTGTTAAGAAGATTGATTGCAGGTCGGTCATTAATGAGGGGGACCTTGGGAAGCGCCTGCTTCGTTATTCCATGACTTCATTCGGCATGCGGTTGTCTGTTACCCTGAAGGATCGCATCGACCCTTATTTAATCGGGGGCTTACTGGGCCCGGCTTTTGTTCCTCTCTACTCGATAGGAACGAGGTTTCTTTTCATGGCGGGAGATGTAATCAATGCGCTCTTCGGAGGGCATTTTCTTGCTGCTTTCAGCCGGCTTGAGGGAGCAGGTGACAAGTTTAGAATGAGGAAGGATTTCCTTGTGAGCCTGCGTTTGTCCGGGGCGGTTGCGACTTTTATAGCGGCAGCGCTCGCGATACAGGCAGGCGTCTTCATTGACAGGTGGCTTGGAGGAGGATTCAGAGAATCCTATGAGGTGTTATTGATAATCGTTTTTCCTTATGCGTTATTCATGATGCAATATCCGTCCTTCAGCATTATTAGCAGCATGAATAAGCACTCTCATGTAACGCGAATTACTGCCCTTGGAAGTGTTATTAATATCGGGTTAAGTGTCGCCTTGGGAATTTATTTCGGGTTCAGGGGAATTGCCTGGGCAACGGCAATTGACCTAGGTGTTGTTTATCTGATTTTATTTCCACGGGTTGTCTGTTTACACACTGGTATTCCGGGCAGCAGTTACCTGTCTGCCTTAATGCGCGGAGTTGTGCCTGTTGCTATAGGAATGTATTGCTCCTACCTTGCGTTACGGGTGTGGTTAGAACCCAGTTACCCCAGGATAGCAATTATTGGTTTCATTCAGGCTTCCTTTTTCTGCGTAATTTTCTGGATATTTGTCCTCACTAATGATGAGCGGACATGGTTTCTGCGAGTCATCAGGAAAAAGAAATCGCCTACCGTGTAAATACGTGTCAATAACGCCTTGATGCCGTAAAGGCATGTAAATTGCATTTATATCCAGTGGACAAAAAAGGAAGAGTTAACCGAACATTCGAACAACTTCGTAATCATTATGAAGTTGAGCGCGAATTGGCCGAAAGGTTGCTCAACTCGAGTCGTGACGAACGTAAGATTCTTTTCTCTTCGCTGTATGAAGAACTCTTTGAGAGAGTGCCTGATCATCCTCGATTAACCCGACGCGACACGCCTGAGAGGAATGCTTCTGCGGTTGATGCAAGGTTGCGCCTTTTGCTACCCCATCTTTCCGGAGACATGCAATTTCTTGAGTTCGCCCCAGGCGATTGCCGCTTGGCTTACGAGATTTGTCCACTGGTTCAAAGGGTGACTGCCGTTGATATATCGGACCAGCGTTCGCTCGTTGATGAACCTCCCGGCAATTTCGATTTAATGCTTTATGACGGGTATACTTTGGATGTCCCTGATTCTTCGATCGATATTGTTTTCAGTTACCAGTTCCTGGAGCATTTGCACCCCGAGGACGTGGATGTTCATTTAGAAAATGTTGTTCGAGTATTAAAAGAGGGGGGGGTATATATATTTGATACGCCGCATAGGTTTTCAGGGCCGCATGATATATCCGGGGCTTTCGGGAACAAATTGGAGTGTCTGCATTTCCAAGAGTGGACCTACCGGGAGATGTTCAAGCTTGTTTGTCGCCACGGGTTTAGTCGTTGTTATGCCTATGCCGGAGGCAGGGTCAGGAGAGGGCGGCTGCTGAATTTCTTGAAGCTTGGTGCGGAGCTTCTCGTTGGCATGCTGCCCTCGAGGTTAACCAAGTTTTGCAGCGCGAGGCTATTTCAAGGAGTTACAATCATGGCAGTCAAGAGCTAGAATCCACAGGGCTTGGTCCAAGTGATGTATTGTGGCATCCCTGCATGGCATTATGGTTATAATTATTTGCTCCTCCTTTTGCGCTTATGGCCAGATGTTCCACGAATTTTAAACCGCGAATGTCGCTGGATAATGCCAAGAAGCCATTGGTCTCGGTGATTATTCCTGCCTATAATTACGAGGCTTATGTGAGGTTGGCGATTCAATCTGTCATTGCCCAGAGTTACCGCAATATCGAGATCATTGTCGTTGATGATGGTTCTACTGACGGGACTTCAGATGCTGTGCGATCATTTGGAAGTCGTGTGCGTTATTTCCTCAAGGACAACGGGGGACTTTCGGGGGCAAGGAATTTTGGCATCGATAAGGCAAAAGGGGATTTTTTCCTGTTTCTCGATGCTGATGATGAACTTGAGCCAACCGCTATAGAGCTTATGCATAATTGCATGCTTGAGTTAAGTGCAGATTACGGACTGATAGCGTGCAGCTTTTCCAAGATTAATGAAGAGGGTGATGTTATAGGCGCCCAGGGAAACATTCCCTCAGGGGATACCGATATTACTTGCCGCCAGTTGATATTAAGAAACCGTTTTCCCGTAACCGCGTTGATCAGGAGAATGGCAATCATTAATTGTGGGATATTTGACCCTGAATTCGGTTCGGGGCTTGGATCCGAGGACCGCGATATGTGGGTTCGGATTGCATCGGTTTATAAGGTCCGCATGCTTGCCGGGCATCTATTGAGAAAGAGAGTGCATGGCCTGAATATGAGTTCGAAGGTGATTAACCAGAACCAAGGCATGATCCGCACGATTACCAAGGCGCGTTCTTCCGGTGTGGTTTCCGTAATGAATGTTCCGTTTTGGGCTCAGGTAAGCGCTATTCGCCGTTTCCAAGTAGCGTTAATGCGACGAGGTTGCGGTGATCGTGTTGGTGCCTGGATGGAATTGCTGAAGTCAGTATTTGTATGGCCTTGGTTCTGTTCGTTGCGTCAGGTGGGGTTTGTGCGTTTTTTCCGGTTGAGATGCGCGCTGCGATGGGTAATTGCTCCCAATGGGTGAACTTGCTGTTTGATTTGATGTTGAAATTCCTGTGCCGTGCTTTTAAGCGCTTGAAGAATCGCCTGTTATATTATTTTCGCTATGTGCATTGGCTTGGCTGTAGGAGGGCTTTGTGTTTTTTAAGGGCGAACCGGGTGACTGGAAGGGTAATCAGCATGAGGATTCCCGCGATCGATGCTGCACTGAATTTCCGTGCCGGAACATCTGACATTTCGGTGCTGGAGGATACTTTCCTGCGTGATCATTATGGATTTAACTTGGCGAATGAACCTGAAGTCATTGTTGATGCAGGAGCCCACATAGGATTTGTATCGGTGCTGTTTGCAAATCGTTATCCCAATTGCAGAATAATAGCGATTGAGCCTGAAGCTGATAACTTCAGATTATTGTGCGCCAATACAGAAGCATATGACAATATTACAGCGGTAAATGCAGCCCTGTGGTTTGAGAGTGCGACGTTGGAGATTCTCAATCCTAAAGACGAGAATTGGGCGTATCGATTTTCGGCTCTGAGCACTGGCGATATTCAGGCCGTCTCAATGGATCAACTCATTAATGAGTTCAACCTGACCAGGATCGATCTGCTAAAGATTGATATAGAGGGGGCGGAGAAGGAGGTTATGGAGAATGCACGGGGATGGATTGATGCGGTGGATGCTGTGGTTATCGAATTGCATGACCGCTTCAGGACAGGTTGCAGCAGCGCTTTCTATGAGGCGACGCAACGTTTTCCTTGTGAGGCTCGCAGCGGTCCCAATATTGTGGTTTCCATGAATGAGTTGAAGGTGAATGCCTGATGGGGCAGAATTGATTGAGTTCTTATGGATTTGGACAGGCCTATTTTTATCGTTAGTATTGGTCGTTGCGGGTCGACCATTTTTCATCGTATTCTCTGCGAACATCCCCGCATCTCATGGCTTACCGGCTTTGCTGACTGGAATCCGTCCAGCCCCTCGCGGAACCGCTGGATAATGGAGATGGCTGACTGGCCACTAGTTGGCGGTTTTGTTCGGCGTGTTTATCCTTCGGAGTGCTATCGTTTCTGGGAATATCACTGCCCCGGTTTCCGGCGTCCGTTCCGGGATTTATCTGAAGAGGATTTATCGGTGCGCTCCAGGCTGAGGGTAAGGGATGCGCTGGGTGGGGTTACGAGCAAAAGGCGTCCAAGACTTGCCATGAAGATTACCGGATGGCCGCGAGTGGGATTGCTCTCAAGCATTTTTCCAAACGCCAAGTTCATACATCTTGGTAGGGATGGCCGCAGTGTTGCCAATTCATTTATGAATGTTCCATGGTGGTGGGGATGGCGAGGCCCGGAAAATTGGCGGTGGGGGCAGCTTTCAGGGGATTATCGTGAGGAATGGGAGTCCCATGACAGGTCATTTGTTGCCCTGGCCGGTATCCAGTGGAAAATCTTCATGGATGCCTTTGAGTCTTCAAGAGTTTTATTGCCTGAAGGCAGTCTTCTCGATTTATCCTATGAGGATCTGTGCGCCGATCCCGTTGGAGTTTTCGGCAAGGTTCAGGAATTCTGTGGTTTGCATGAGAGCGTCTCTTTCAGCAGGTCCTTGGATAATTTCTCGCTTGTTGACACCGGGAGTAAGTGGCGCCGTCATCTCTCTGAATCGCAGCAAACCACATTAAATGAAGTGCTTTCCGGGTATCTAGAGAAATACGGCTATTCCGGCGATGGGAATTGATGCCTAAGTTGCGCGCAATTCATGATTGGGTCGTGATAAAGTTAACCTTTCCCATTAATGATGGCGCGGGTGAATGATTTTGCAGAACTCAGCGGAAGCGGGGCGGGTAAGCCTCGAGTTTTGTTTGTGTCTAATTTGTTTCCGGATTCTGCTTCCACATACCTTGGGCTGGATAACGCGACGCTGCTTCACCAGTTGCGTGAATTTTGTGATTTGAGGGTAATTTGTCCAAGGCCCTCTCTGAATTTAAAGGGATGGCTTGGTTTCTCGTCACGCAGGTTAAGGCCAAGGGAAATCGACGAGCCATTTGAACCTTCTTTTATAGAAGTTCCCTATGTGCCCCTTTTGGGCACGCCTTGCAATCACCTGCTCATGAGAATGTTCTTGAGGCGTCCTTTGTCCCGCATCATCAAGCGCGATAAGATAGACCTTGTGCTTTGCTCGTGGCTTTACCCTGATGGATGTGCAGTTGTGCCCATTGCGAGGAAATTCGACATTCCGATTGTGCTAATCACCCAAGGCACTGACACACATCATTATATTCATTACCCTCTTCGTAGGAAATTCATTATTGATGCGATCAAGAAAAGTTGTGCGGTCATAACCCGAAGCGTTGCTCTTGCTCGCCTTCTTGAGTCTGCCGGAGCGGATGCTGCCAGTATATATCCTGTGCATAATGGCGTGGATGAATCAATTTTTTACCCGCGAGACAGGGCTTTAAGCCGTGATGTTCTGGGGCTGTCCGGAGAGGAAAAGGTTATTGTTTTTGTGGGTAATTTTCTTCCTGTAAAGAACCCGGAATTCCTGCTGGAGGCTTTTTCCTCCATAGATTTCGACAAGAGAGTCCTTCTTACGATGATAGGCAAGGGTCCGCTGAAGGCTAGACTTGAGAAACTGTCTTCGAAGCTGGGCATCGCTGACCGTGTAATATTTACTGGTCCTCTTGACGCTTCGGATGTGGCAACGTGGATGGGTGCTGCAGATTGCCTTGCTCTTTGCAGTCATAATGAGGGCTTGCCCAATGTTGTCATCGAGGCACTTGCATCAGGCTTGCCGGTGGTTTCGTCAAATGTTGGCGGCATCAGTGAATTACTGGACCGTGAAGATCGAGGATTTCTTGTCGATCGTGGCGACATGAAAGGATACTGCGATGCTCTGATGAGTGTAATTAGCAGGGATCAATTGGGGACTGTTATTTCGCAGGAGTCATCAGGATTTTCATGGCGTGAATGTGCGAGGAAACATGCCAGGATTATAGATTATGTAATGAGCGTTAAGGAAAACGGGGCAAGCATCCCGATGGCATGCCCTGAGGATGTTTGTTCCTTGCCTGAGATGATTAAAAAGTGATATAAGCAATGCCTTATTAGGCCTGTTTTTTGCAGCAAGCCTCAAGTTATTTATCCCTTAAGGTGCAGATCGACCATAGAAGCCAAAGGCATTGGACTCATGTATGCAGGCATCTGCTTATTGACATGGGGTTGATTGTCTCGTCCTTCATTTTGGCAGCCTCATTGCGGTTTGAGGTTTGGTTGCCTCCACAAGTGGTGGATTATATGCCGGCAATGCTGCTCGCTGCCGGAGTTTCGGCAGCGATGCTTTATATATCCGGATTGTATTCACTATACGCTCCTCGGAGGAAACGGTTTGTTCAGAATGCACTTATAGTCGTTGCCATTAGTGTCGGGTTACTGACCGTGCTTGGTTATGGATCGATTGATTTTTCGGCCCGGATCGGAAGAGGGGTGTTGTTGATCAGTGTTCCGTTCATCGTTTTTTTTGTTTTCAGCCATCACTTGTATTTTGTTCGCCGTGGCGGGCGATACAGGGAGCGATTGGCGTGCCTTGTATCAAATGACTTTCATGCGCAGGAGGCGCGCCTGATACAAGGTGTTGAGCAAGATCACACTGAATTCGTCGGAGTAATTACAATCGGCGACCATGCGACTGAAGGCAGTGACGAGTTCATTGGGAAATTCGATGAGATCGAGTCCGTGGTGAGGGACCGGGATATCAATTGTTTACTTTGTCCTCCTGGCACCTTGGACAGGGGAGACGTAATGCAAAAGGTGCGTCGACTGAGGTATTCTGGAGTCAACGTGTTCTCCCTGGCGGACATGTGCGAGGATTTATTCCAGGCTGTCCCTCTGAGGCTTGTGACATCCGGGTGGTTGTTGCATTGTTCAGGCCAGCCAAGGCTTTTTTATGTTCGTAAGCTAAAGAGGATTTTCGACATCCTTGCCTCTTTATTATGCCTTGTGCTGTCTTTCCCGTTTTTTCTCCTGGCGATGCTGGCGGTGAAACTGACTTCACGGGGGCCGATATTTTACTGCCAGGAACGGTGCGGTCGCTTTGGGCGAAAATTTAATATCGTTAAATTACGAACCATGAAGGTTGATGCTGAAGCAGAAGGCCCCCGCTTGAGTTCACTCGATGACGAACGCTTAACTCCAACAGGTGTAATTCTACGCAAGTTTAGACTCGATGAGATACCCCAGTTGTGGATGGTGTTGAAGGGGGACATGTCTTTTGTGGGCCCGAGGCCCGAGCGAGAAGAGTTCATTGATCAATTAAGTCAACAGATACCATGTTTCCCTGAACGGGTAATGGTGCAACCAGGGATCACCGGATGGGCTCAGGTGAATTACCCGTATGGTTCAACGGTGGAGGATGCGGAGCGCAAACTCGAGTATGATCTCTACTACATGAAGCATATGGGGATATTGCTCGATTGCTTTGTAATCCTTGACACGATACGCACTGTCTTCCTTGGCGGGGCAAGAAAAGAGAAGGGGATGATCCTCGCCAAGTTCAGTAATTCACTGCGTCGTGCCCTTGAGGATGAGGTGGGGTCAGACCTTAGCGCAGGTAACTGATGCCTCCTTTGGCTCTATTCATATTTTCCTCGTTGATTGCGGCACGTTGCCGGGCAAGGAATAGATTCAGACTTCAGCCAACATATTAATGGCATGGATTTTTTTGCTGTAATCGCAATCCTCATTATTTATTATATCCGGCCGCAGGATTGGGTTCCTGGACTTGCCGGAGCCAATTTAATTCAGCCCATAGCCATGATGGCGGTGGTGGCGGTGATTTTGCGCAGGCGAGCAAGGGCTCGGCGAAGGCATTTTAAGACTCCCCATAACTGGCTGATGTTTTTATATGGAGGCTACATCATATTTACTGCCTCTGATCTTAATAATGCCCTTGCCGGTTTTCTGCCGTTAGCCGTCTTTTACTGGGTAACTCTTGAGGCTTTGGACAGTGAGAGGCGCATCGGCACTTACCTAAGGTGGTGGCTTGCAATGTTGATGGCCGTTGCCGGGCTTGGAGTTATGAGCCTTTTTGGTTTAGATTTAACCGGGGCCGTCGAGTTGACTGAGGCGTTCAAGGGGCGATTGGCGATTGGAACATGGATTCACGGTAATCCTAATTCTCTAGCGCACACGGTCATCGTTGCCCTCCCAGTGTGTTATTTTCTGATGGTGTGGAGGAATGGACTGGTGAGGCGTCTGCAGGCACTTCCGCTCCTTTTAGTTGCTGCTTATTGTGTCTATTGCGCGCAATCCCGAGGCGCATTCGTAGCGGGGATCCTGCTGGTTGCTTTTGCACTAGTGCTTGGGAGGGGAATCATTTTGCAGGGGTTTGTCACATTATTCCTTGTTTCCAGCGCCACGGCCCTTCTTTCGAACCTGCCGAGGATGGATGAGGATTTGCGCTCTGATGAAGGTGTTCAGGGCAGGATTATGGCCTGGGAAATTGCAAGGACCGCATCACGGAGAGAATTCACAGGTGAGGGGTGGAAAGAATTTGAGGCATATATTTCTTACGAGGGAGAATCAGTAAAGAAAGCCACGCATAGTTGCTACGTGCGTGTCGCCGCCGACCTTGGCTATCCCGGACTTTATTTATACCTTGCCATACTGTGGTGCTCCTTAAGGTCAACATTTGTTCTTAAGGGGGGGAGTATTGAATTTGAGAGAATTCGCCGCACATTATTGGTTATAACTACTGGTTATATCCTTTCAGGCTGGATGATTGATCGTTCTTATTATGTTGAGTATTTCCTCATTGCTGCGGTATCAGGAGCGATGCATCGCATCAGGTTCACCGTTCAGGATTATGAGGATATCGGCCGATCTTCCGGCCAGGTTAATGCAGGCACCTTGAGAATAGCGGGTAATGCAGTCGAGCCTGCTCCCTGCGGAAGTAGAATCATCGGGCAAAGACTATTCCCGGGGGGCTTTGGCTTTTCTGATGCCTGTATTGCTCTCGCATTGACATACTTGACGCTGCGTTTTTGGGACTACATCCTTGATGTGTTATAGATTGAGAAAGAGCCTGTGGTCGAAAGTTCGATTGCTACTGATAAGCGACCCGGTGATAAAGCTTGCTGTAATTGGTGGTCATTTCCTCAATAGAGAAATGCATTGAAACTGTTTCCCTGGCGGCAATCCCTTTCTTTTCCAAATATTCCCTGTTGGTGACAAGAGAAGAGACAATTTTCGCTAACTCGGATGGGCTTTCCATTGCGGCCAGTATTCCACCTTGAGAGGCAGATAGTATTTCAGAATTTCCGCATGCCTTGTTTGCAAGAACAGGGACTCCGCACGCCATGGCTTCGAGCAGGGCATTGGACATGCCTTCATTAAGAGATGGGGATATTAATAAGTCGATGCCCTGGTAGAACTTGCTGATGTCTTTTAGAAAACCGGCCCAATGGATCCGATCCTTATGCCTGCACTCGGATATTTGCTGAAGTGTCCCGGCCTTCTCGGTCCCCCCATCACCGGCAAGGATTAACACTACGTCCTTGTGACGGGAGGCCAACTCGTCAAATGCAGACACAAGCAATGAGTGGCGTTTGTATTTACCGAAACGTCCCGCTGCTCCAATAACGAAGCAATTTGAAGGCATGCTTGGGTTTAGGAGGCTTTGCTTTGCCTTCAGTTTATCAGTCGCAGGGATAAATCTTTTGGTATCAACGCCGTTACTGATTGTGTGTATTTTTTTTTCGCAAAAGCCGAGCGTAAGGAGTTGATCTGAGAGCTGTCTTGATACGCTATGCACGCAGCGACAGCCTCTGTACATTAATTTCCTGGCCAACCTTCTCCTTATTGTCAATTCGCAGCGAGTCAGTTCCGCATGTTCTCCATGAACAATTTTCCAACGCCGCCCAAGACATGATGCTAAAAATGTATAGATGAGTGGGCCAAGGTTGTGAGTGTGGATAATGTCGGGCTTAATGTGCAGGATTTGCTTGCGCAATCTCCTTAAGCACCGGAATGAGAACCCGGGGGATTTATCCAACGGATATACCTGTGAAGGGTTGGCCAGACGTTCACTGAAAACGCCTCTTGATCGAAGGCAGCAAACATGCAGATCAAAGTCAGAGGGCGATAGCCTCAGGGAAAGATTGGCGATGCCATTTTCCATGCCGCCGCCACCCATTGAGTCCACGACATGAAGAACTTTCAGTGGAGCTGGCACTTTTCTGTGTCAGTTAGCAATGTTCAATCCTGTGATTCTCCTTGTGAGGAACGAGCAGGACGTGGGTGAAATTGGCTGTGCAGATTTTCAGGCTGGATATCTTGAGGGTGGGTTTCCGGTTCATTAATTTGTCCTGTTCCTGCAGCAGGAGGCCGGATATTAACGTCGGGGATGGAAAAGTCTACCGGCTTGTCCGGGAGGACAAGAAGTTCGTCTACGTCATCGAGCGAAGCGTAATAGTCGGCAGAGTAATAGTTGAATTGATAATAATTCTTCTTCTTCGATAGGTCGATACCATTGAGAACAAAACCGAAAAAATGAGCGCCTGTTTTTTTGAGCATTTCAACAGCGTCGGCAACGTCCTTCTGGGGTGTTTTTTCAGCCCTGACAACAAGTACAATGCCGTCAGTCACACGCTGTATTGAGGTCGTCTCGCTCAGTCCCAGTACAGGAGGGGTGTCAATAATTATCCTGTCATAATGCAATGCCCACTGCGCAATTAAGTCGTCAAAGAACTTTTGTGAGAGAACTTCAGTGGATCCTGCGATAACGGGTCCCCTTGGGATGACATGAAGGTTGTTAAGTGCCGAGCGCTGGATGACCTGGTCCGGGCGGTCAGCCCCGGTCAGCAGAGTTGTCATTCCGGCAGCATTATTAGTTCTGGTTAGTTCATGTATCCTGCCTCTCCTGAGATCTGCATCAATCAGAAGAGTCTTTTCACCAATGGAGGTAAAGGCCCATGCGATATTGGCGGCTTGCGTGGTTTTACCTTCAGTGGGCTTTGCGCTGGTGACCATGATGGTTTGCGTATGCCCATCTGCATTGGGATGCAGAACAATATTACTGCGAATAATACGGAAATTCTCAAGCAGTTGGTTTGGTATCTGAGCACCTAGTGTCGGGGATCGAGAGATGTTCTCCAGCTCGGATCGCTTCATAATCGGGATAATTCCTAGACCGATCATGTCAGTTGCGCTCTCGATTTGTTGAAGGCGGGATGCGCTTGAGTCGAAGAGTTGAAGGATCGTTGGTGCGCCTAAAGCCATCCCAAGTCCAAGGACAAGAGATATGACCAGAAGCTTAGTCTTGTTTGGTGAAACCGGTATCTTGTCACGCATTACCGTATGACCTCCAAAAACCAATTCAAACCGTTCCTTTTCAGCGCCAAATTCTAGCGCGGCGATTCTCTCCGACAATTTCTTTCGCTGCGCTCCCCATTCCATTTCCCCCTTGTCGAGCGCTTCATAGTCCTGCTTAAGCTTCGCCCATTTTTTGGTGACCTCATAATAATCAGAGAGGCGTGACTCCAGGATATTCTTTCGCGCATCGAGACTTGCGCAATCCAGTTCAAATTGCTGGCTTAAGTGCTCAAGCTCGATTTTCAGCTTGGATGTAAGGTCCTGAATGATGTCCTTGAGATCAGTAACAAGCGAGTTTTGTGGTCCAACACCTGATGCAATGGCAGCCCTGATCTTTTCTTCCGCAATACGACGTTGCTTTGCCAGTTCCTGCCATCCGTTGATTTTATTTAATGGTAATGGTTTGATGAAATTTGCGAATTGTGCATCAAGGGAAATTGGCGTCGGACTGTTGGTTGATGAATTCCTGCGCAGGTTGCCGATAGATAACGGTTGCTCGCTATAGAATGATGTCAATTCAGTGAGCTTACCGATCAGTTCGCCTCCGGTGCTTTTTTTTGTAATGAGCGAGCGCACGTCACCAGCCTGCTGGAGCCGTGCTTTTGTCCAGTCAAGGTTCACCGGGACCTGGCTTAATCTTGCGTAACTGATCTCGACGTCGGCGTATGAGTGTTCCCTCTCAAATTGGGCTTTTGAAATGAGCAGATTATCCCGCTTTTGGTCTATGGCATTCCTTTCCGCCTTGTAGCTGGAAATTTTCTTTCCACGGGAGAATTCATGCAATTGCTTTTTATGAGCCTTGAACTCCTCGATCAGGGCGGGAGTGAATTCCCGGACAATCATGGGAGTCGTGGCGTAAACCTCAATGGAATATTGGTCGTTATTTTCCAGGGCAGCTTTGTATGTTGGAACAAATGTTTCCTTGATCTGATCAGCACTTGTTTCTTTGCCCACTAAGCCCATGCGAATGGCGATTCGCTTGAGCATCTGCTTGTTCGCGAGTTCGTATTTAAGATTTCGCTTGCTCCTGGCGACGGATTGACGCCCAGGGTCTTC
>CAWVVE010000013.1:0-15190 GCA_963933075.1 uncultured Verrucomicrobiaceae bacterium
CGGCTCCGTGATTATCCACATCTCCACGGATACGAACCTTGCAGTTGGAAATCTTTGGCGCATCACGCACCCCCATCGCCATGTTGCCACTGATCACCCCACCATCTTTGCGGACATTGGCCAGCTTGCTTATTTGTTTCTGGAGACGCTTGACCGGTCCCTTGATCTGCTTGATTCTTTGCTGTGCGCGCTGCTGCGTTGCTGGAGTATCCGAAGCCTTTTCCTTGCTGCCCTGACCTGATTTTCTGAATTCTTTAAGCCCTTCAATCAGTTTACGCTCCTCTTTTTTCAGATTGGCCAACTGCTTCTGTAACTTAATCTCCTTTCCCCCTGGTCTTCGAGCTTCAACAACAGCAGGCTTGCTCCCTCCTTGATCACTCAGGGAAATCAATGTGCTGCGATTAAGTTTATTTCCCCCACCCTGCCGGTTCCCGTAACCGCTAAGCGTATTCGTGCTGCCGAAGATGCCCGCCATTGCGTAATAATCTGTCGTTGGAATTGGATCAAATTTGTGATCATGGCAGCGAGCACAACCTGTCGTTAATGCCATGAACGCCCTGCCGGTCACGTCAATCTGGTCATCAATCACGTCCAGCTTGAACTTCTCGCGGTCGCGCTCATTAAGGTCCATCGATCCCAAGGCCAAAAACCCGGTGGCGACATGATGTTCATCACTTTGCCGACTATCTTTGGCAGGGAGAAGATCCCCGGCCAACTGCTCTGTCACAAACCGGTTGTAGGGCTTGTCTTTATTAAAAGATGCAATGACATAATCCCGGTATTTCCAGGCAAAAGGAAATGGATAATTCCGGGTGCGCCCCATCGATTCACCGTAGCGCACAATGTCCAGCCAATGCCTGCCCCAGCGTTCCCCGTAATGCCCGGAGGCAAGCAAACGGTCAATGACCTTTGCAAGAGCCTCCCGGTCACTGGTGGGGTCCTCCATGAAGGCACGGATCTCTTCAGGTGTCGGTGGCAGGCCGACAAGATCATAAGTGACACGCCGGATCAGCGTGTTCCGGTCGGCATCGGCAACCGGGCTAACATCCTTACCAACCTGTTTGGCCAGAATGAACCGGTCAATCGGATCGTGTGCCCAGTCTCCGTTTTTTACCACCGGCACCGGTGGCGACTTTACCGGTTGAAAGGACCAGAACCTGCGCCCGGCGACGATATCAATTGAAGACGGCGCGGATTTTTCAATTTGCCCGTCCCGCGGATCCGGTGCACCCATCTCCACCCACTGCTTTAATTGGGAAATCTCAGACCCGGAGAGCTTGTATTTCGGGGGCATGGCAAAGTCCGGATCGCGCTGTTCCACTGCCTCTATCATCAGGCTCCCGGAAACCTTGCCGGGGATCAGGGCCGGTCCGGAATCTCCGCCGTCCATCCATCCGGCTTGAGTATCCAGCGTCAATCCGCCTTTATCCTCTCCCTTGGCTGCTGAGTGACATTTATAGCAATGCTTGGCCAGCAGCGGCCTGATGGATTTCTCGAAAAAAGCTATCTTTTCCGGGTCCTGATCAGCGGCAGGCATTTTAAATATGCCTGCCACGGCCAGGATAAGAATAATTGCACAGACAGAAATGTTCATTCGGTTAAAGAATAGAAACCAATAATTATACTTACTTCGGCACCGATTTCTCAACAAAAATTGTTCTTAAGGCACGAATAATCTTCTCATTAAGTTGCCCCCGCAGGCAGCCGCTTAATGAGCCTCATTTTCACGACAGCGGAAGGCGCACAACACTCCAGGTCACGCCCCGACCAGCAATCTTACCGGGTTTTCAACACAGTCACGGACCCGTGCAAGGAAAGTCACCGCTTCTTTCCCGTCAACAATGCGATGATCATATCCAAGCGCAAGATACATCATAGGCCGAATGACAACCTCGCCATCCACCGCCACCGGGCGTTCTATGATATTGTGCATGCCGAGAATCGCTGACTGCGGAGCATTCAGGATAGGCGTCGAAAGCATTGAGCCATAAATGCCGCCGTTTGAAATCGTGAATACGCCACCCTGCAGATCGGAAAGTTGCAGCTTCCCCGAACGTGCCCGCGAAGCGTAATCTGCAATATCCGACTCAATCTCAGCAAAGCTCTTCTTCTCACACTCCCTTATCACTGGAACGAACAGCCCGCGATCACTGCCAACGGCCACCCCGATATCGTAGAAATGATTAACGATGAGATCTTCTCCGTCTATGCGGGCATTAATCCCGGGAACTTCCCTTAGCGCATCGACAACAGCCTTGATGAAAATCGACATGAACCCCAGTTTGACTCCATACTTGGCAACAAAGTCATCCTGAACATCCTTGCGCAGTTTCATCACGCCGGACATGTCACATTCATTAAAGGTTGTGAGCAATGCCGCGTCCTGTTGCGCTGATACCAGCTGGGTCGCGATCTTTCGCCTCATGGGGGAAAGGCGTCTGCGTGTAATCCTGCCGTTCTGCTCAACGGCAGGCGCAACCGGCCCGGGTTGAACAGCCGGCTTGATGCTCAAGTCCGGCAACAGTTCTGCGGAGGCATGCTCCTTCGCAGGTGCTGATGCCCGTGCAGGTGCTGATGCCCGCGCAGGTGCTGATGCCCGCGCAGGTGCTGATGTCTGCGCAGGTGCTGATGCCATGCCTTTCTCAATGCAGGCCTGCACATCCTTCTTGAGAACCGCTCCGCGCTTTCCCGTCCCGACAACAAGTGAAAGGTCAATGCCGTTCTCCTTTGCCAGGCGCATCACGACCGGAGAAACGGGTGCCTTGCGTCTCGAGCCTGCTTCCGGGCTACGGGCAGGAGAGGGCAATACCGGAACCAATTCAGGCTGTGTGGCCAGAACAGATTCAGCAGGTGGCTGCGGTTGAGGTTCCTGCTGAGGAATCATGGCGGATAATTCCGATGACGGCTCAGCGGATGCGGGTAAAGCCTTTTCGGTAATACGCCCAACTATTGCGCCAATGGCCACCTCCTGACCCTCGACCACTAGAATGTCCAGAACACCAGCTGACTCGGCAGTGATCTCTGTCGAAATCTTGTCAGTTTCCAGGGTGAGTAAAAGGTCACCTGATGCCACGGGAGCCCCGTTGTCCTTATGCCATTGAGCAATGATTGCGCTGGACACGGACTCTCCAACAGTGGGTATCTTTATATCAGCACTCATGCTCTGCTAGTTATCCGAGTAACACACCAGTCATAGGTCGCAATCATTGGCCAATACCACGTTTGCCCAACAAATGCCAGCGATGATGAGTTTTGACGATAAATACTTCAGGGTAAGCTACCCCTATGAAGTGAGGATCATACACTAAAGGCTTTCTCCACCAATCGTTGCTGCTCGGCAATGTGGATTGCCTTTGCTCCGGTTGCAGCACTCGCGCTTCGTTCCCGTCCGGCATAGCGGACCCTTACCCCGCCTGCCTCATTGAGGCGTGAATTAATATAGCTCCAAGCCCCCATATTCAGCGGCTCCTCCTGACACCACACCCATTTCTTGTGCGCCCCTGGATATCTGGAAACAATCTCCCGCAACAGATCCCAGTGAAAGGGATAGAGCTGTTCGATCCTAATGAGAGCAGTGTTGCTCAAGTTATTTTCGTTACGGAACCTCAGCAGGTCATAATAAACCTTCCCTGAACAGAAGATCAGCCTCGTGACCCTTTCGGGACCCGAGATAAGGCAAGCGTCATCAAGTATCTCCTGGAAGTGACTGTTGCCGGTAAAATCCGGCTCATAGGAAACACATTCAGGATGTCGCAAAAGGCTTTTTGGAGACATCAGGATCAGCGGTTTGCGCAATGGCCTGACAATCTGTCGCCTCAGCACATGGAAATACTGTGCCGGCTCTGTCAGGTTGCAAACCTGCATGTTGCCACCTGCACACATCTGCAGGAAACGCTCAAGACGAGCACTGGAATGCTCCGGCCCCTGCCCCTCATAACCATGTGGCAATAACAGCACTATGTTGGACGGACGTCCCCACTTTGACTCAGCCGAACTAATGAACTGATCGATGATAACCTGTGCACCGTTAGCAAAATCGCCAAACTGAGCCTCCCAGCAAATGAGCATATTGGGCACTATCAGGTTATAGCCATAATCAAAACCCAACACGCCGGCTTCGGACAGAAGACTGTTATACGCACAGAAACTTGCCTGCCCGGAACGTAAATTTTTCAAGGGCGTGTATCGTTCACGCGTCTCGGTATCATAGAACACCGCATGGCGGTGACTGAATGTTCCCCGTCGCACATCCTGACCGGAAAGCCTCACCGGATTCCCCTCATCAAGAAGTGATCCAAATGCCAAAGCCTCCGCATATGCCCAGTCATATGGCCCCCCCTCGGCCGTGGCCCGCACCCGTCTTGCAAGGAAGAGCTTCTTAAGCTTTGAATTGAGCGAGAAATTTTCCGGTATCTTGGTCAGGCATCCTCCCAGCATACGCAACTTCTCGGAAGTCAAACCAGTCATCACCTCTTCATAGGAATAGTCAGGTTGGACCTCTGCCACGGCACCGGCAAACTTTCCGGGTCGCTTCCCCTTATCCTCTTTCAAGGTCTCAAACTCGGTTTCCAGCCGCGAGCGACATTCGTTCTCAACATGCGAAATATCATCCGCCCCAAGGTCACCCTCCTCAATAAGGCGCTCCTTGAACAGCTTTGCGGTTGATTTCTTGTTGCTAATCGCACGGTAAATCTTGGGCTGGGTAAACGCGGGCTCATCGGCCTCATTGTGGCCATGGCGCCGATAACAAACCAGGTCAATCACCACGTCGCGGGCAAACTTCTGCCTGAACTCAAGGGCCAGTTCACAAACATAAGCAACCTCCAGCGGAGCGTCACCATTGACGTGAAAGATCGGAGCCTCGATCATCTTGGCAATATCAGTACAATAGGCAGAGGACCGGGCATCCTCTGGTCTTGTCGTAAAACCTATCTGGTTGTTGACCACCACGTGGAGAGTTCCCCCGGTTCGATATCCCGGTAGCTGAGAAAAATTCAGCACCTCCGCAACTGATCCCTGACCGGCAAACGCCGCGTCGCCGTGCAACAACACTGGCAAAACTCTCCTGCGATGCTCAGTGTCCCCAATGAGCCGCTGCCGGGCACGTACCATACCCTCGACAATCGGGTTTACCGCCTCGAGATGACTCGGGTTCGGGGCAAGCAATATATTAATGTCATGACCTCCAACCCTTCTGGACGTCTCGTATCCAAGGTGATACTTCACATCGCCGTCTCCTCCTGCGAGTTCAGGAACATAATTTTCCGCAAACTCGTTGAAAAGCATGCCCAGCGGCTTGTTAAGAAAGTTCGCCAGCACGTTCAGGCGTCCACGGTGCGCCATACCCATGACCAGTTGCTCAACTCCCATATCAGCTGCCTTAAGGAGAAGGCTCTCCAGGGCAACAATCGCGGATTCACCGCCTTCCAACCCAAAGCGTTTCTGGGCAACATATTTCTTGTGGAGGAACTGCTCAAATTCCTCTGCGTGCGTCAGCCAACGTAATATTCGCTGTTTGTTTTCCAGGCTTGCACTCCATGAATCAGGTCGCTGCTCAACACGGTCACGAACCCAGTGACGTATCCCGCTATCCTGAATATGCATATACTCAAAGCCAATATTGCCGCAATAGACCTGTTGCAGGCGCCCCACCATCTGCGCCAGTTTCATCGGTTTTCCACCTTCAAAAAACCGGCTGGCGACCTGTTCCTGTAAATCAGATTCGCCAAAGCCAAACTGATCATAACTCAAGCAGGGGTTCACTGGGGGCGCCAGGCTAAGGGGGTCCAGCCACGCCTCCGTATGACCAAGGCTGCGGTAATTATACAGCATTCTTACCACCCCCGCGCGAAAAGCGGAGTCAACCTGCGTAACCCGCAACGATTCATTGCTGTCTGCGCCAGCAATCGATTGACCGTGATCCTGCTTGATTTGCGCCGCACCAAGTGCGAAACCCTCAAAAAAAGCAGCCCACTCAGGATTAACTGACCCGGGATCGTCACGCCACCGGGCATAATTATCCTCTAAAAAATCGGCATTAAATCTCGCAGTAACGCTGGAATTCATCTTGGCAGGGGAATCTCAAATTTACTTTCTTAGAGCATCTGGTCGAAATAAGTACCATGACCCGCACTTTCTCTATTAAAAAATTTATGCGGAGTCGCCGTTATCGGTTAAAATAGCGACCCTTCCGTGCCCGGTCATAGCCACGGTAATAAACACCGGAAATTCAGAACTCCTTAATGATCAGAGTATCGAACCTCACCAAGCGCTACGTTGGACACACCGCAGTGGATGCGATTTCCTTCAACGTTGAACCAGGGGAAATTGTCGGTTTTCTGGGACCCAACGGGGCCGGTAAGACCACCACCATACGAATCCTGACCGGATACATGCCGGCAAGTTCCGGAACCGCCGTTGTTGCCGGTCATGATATTTTCCGGGATTCTCTGAAAGCCCAGCAACGCATAGGCTACATGCCGGAAAACGTCCCGCTCTATGATGACATGAGGGTAAAGGAATATCTCCGCTTCCGCGCATTGTTGAAGGGCATGCGCGGCCGGGAGGCAAAAAACGGCATCGCCGAGTCAATCGACCTCTGCGGACTAACCGAAATGCGCAATAAAATGATCAGTGCGCTCTCCAAAGGATACCGTCAGCGTGTAGGGCTTGCCGATGCACTGATTCACAATCCTGAACTGCTCATTCTGGACGAGCCTACCAATGGCCTTGATCCTAACCAGATCCGCCGCGTCCGCAAATTGATCAAGCAGCTGGGGCTGTCACACACCATCCTCATTTCCACCCATATTCTAAGTGAAGTGGAAATGACCTGTGACCGCGTGATCATTCTTGATCGCGGAAAAGTCCGCGCCGCAGACACTCCTGAAAACCTTATCAAGCACCTGCGCACTGCCGGCCACATCAGTGTTGAAGTGAATGCTGCCACGGACATGGCTGCAGACGCCATGAGAAACCTCCCCAGGGTGAAAAAAGTGATCGCGGAATCCACAGAGGGAAACTGGACAAAGTTCACAGTCCGCGCCGAGTCAGGGACAGACGTCCGGGAATCCATCGTGGCCCTTGCCAATGCACACCATTGGCCATTGCGTGAGATTCATACTCAAGGAGCATCACTGGAAGACGTATTCGTCGAGTTAACCCAATCCCCGCACACCGATTAGCCCGGCAGGTCATGGCCTTCATAATAACCATTAGTGTGCTTGTCGGCATCATTGTTCTCTGCCTGTGGAAGTTTCTTTCAGGGGGAACAGGATTGGTTCTTCTGAGCAAGGAATTACGCTCCTTCTTCTTCTCGCCAGTTGCCTGGGTCGTTCTCACCCTCGTGATGCTTCTCAATGGTTTCTCGTTTACGGCAGCACTGGCTGACTTGCGCGAGGGAGAACGCAGTGTCACCCTGACTGCTTACACGTTTAACTCCATTCAGTTCTGGCTGGCATATTTCTTTATTTTTCCGGTAATCACCATGCGGCTCTTTGCCGAGGAACAGAAACTTGGAACCATCGAGACACTCCTGACTGCACCAGTAACCACCATACAATTGCTACTGGCCAAATACCTTGCCGCCCTCTCATTCTACATCATCCTGTGGCTGCCAAGCTTCTTGAATTTCCTGATTTTCCAGATGAACTCGGCCGATGATTACTCCTCAATCGGCTCTCTGACAGGGAGTTATACGATAATATTTCTGGTGGGAATGTTCAATATCGCAATCGGTTGCCTGGCCTCTGCCCTCACAAAGAATCAACTCGTTGCCGCGATGATATGTTTCACCTTCTGCCTGTTGCACTTTCTCCTCGGCTTTATCCTGCAAAACCTCTCGGTTCCTGATGCTTTCCGGGAGATCGTGACCCACTTTTCAACACAGATACACGTAAGAGCATTTATTGACGGACTAATCGATACCCGGCAAATCATCTATTATATCAGCTTTGCTATCCTGTTGCTCAGCATCACCTATCACGTGCTGGAATTCCGTAAGTGGAAAGTCTAACTCATGCCCGACGATGACACTACAGGGCAGTCACAAGCCCACGAGGAAAAGCAGGAAGGGAACGGCCCTTCGGCTCTACCCCCTGAAACAATAAAGCGCAGCAACATTGTCATTAATGTCACGATCCAAGGCATTTGTGCCATGGTGCTGTTCGTGATGATCAACCATTTGTCGATGCGTCACTATAAGCGCTGGGACCTGAGTGCCGCTAAAAAATACAGTATCTCGAAGGATACCGAAGCATACCTCGAACGTCTGGACAACAAGGTTGCACTCACAATGGCTTTTCATAGTGATTCCAAGATTCGCGAACAACTTAAAACCCTCCTTGATGAATACGACCGATTGGGCGGCAACCAGGTGACATTTGAGGAATTCGATCCTTTTCGCGACAAGGCCAAGGCGCTGGAAATATCCGGTCGCTACGAAATGAATATTGACCAGAATACGGTCTTCGTTGAAGTCGACGGCAGGATAAAGAAAATCATCGAGGCGGACATGCTTGATGACAACGGGAGAATATTCACCGGTGAAGCCGAAATCACATCGGCAATGTTGGCCGCCACCGAGCTCCGCCCCAAGAAAGTTTACCTGATCGCCGGCAAGGGAAAATTCAAGGAAATAGAAGGTAAGACCGCCCTTGAAATACTCTACCAATTGAGCCAACGACAATTTTTTGAACTCCATGAACTGACTCTCGGCAATATTACTCAAGTCCCAAATGACGCTGATGCGCTGATCCTGATTAATCCTGAGACAGACCTTTCTCCATCAGAAGTCGCTGTGCTTACCGATTACTGGGAGGATATAAGAAAATCCACCGGCTTGGTTTTGCTCCTTAACCCGGCAACAGAAATGCCGAACTTCTATCCTTTCCTGGAAAGGCATGGGGTAAGGGTCGACAATGACTATCGGCTACTCTTCTCGCAAACCACGGGTATCGGGGGAACGCAGAAGATCTACTCGGTGCAAAGCAAATTCCTCACAGGTTCCCCGATAACATCAGGCAATGCAGGTGCCCTGACCACCTTCAGTGGACAAACATGTCCGATCAGTATCATCCAAGACAAGTCGGCCCTTGCCGCAAAAAGCATCGTTCCCCGGCCACTGCTGGAGGCGGATCCGGAATTCTGGGGTGACCGTAACCATACTGAACCTGTTCCCACGCTGGACCCCCTTGACAGGAAATCCCCCATTTATACGGCTGCTTCTGTCGAAATGGGAGGTTCGGATGATGCCGTGGTCAAGCTCACGAGTTCAAGGCTGGTGGTTATTGGCAACTCAACATTACTTGATCCCAGGCCCACTCGCTCAAATGCAAAATTTGTCATGAACGCGATTAACTGGACCCTCGACCGGGAAGAAAGGATCGATATCATGCCTTCCCGGGTCACCAACTTCCGGGTCAATATGCCTGCAGAAAAATACGGAAACCTGGTCTTCCTCGTTGTCGTTCTGCTCCCCGCCGCAGTCTTCTTCTTTGCTATATTCGTGTGGAGTAGCCGCAGAAACTAGTAGAGCCTAGACAATACCGATTCCATGACCACACGCACGACTGCAATCATCGCCGCCTTTACAGTGGTCGTGGCCTTCTACCTGTTTGTCATTGATCGTAATTTCGGTGACCTGGAAAACCGTGATTTCAGTGCCATCCCGATCTCAAATACCAGTGATATTGCCGCACTGAAAATTTCCAGCGCCAGCGGAATCATCATCCTGCAGCGTGACAGGAAAAACAACAGCAACTGGAAAATGACCGCGCCGGTCGATGACCGGGCAGACGCCAAGCAAATAGAGGAATTGTTAACCGCCCTGGTTAACCTGAAAAAACAACAGGATATCAAGGGCGAAAATGCACCTTCAATGGAAGCGATGGGGCTCAATGAACCAGCCCTTGAACTTACCCTTGAGGGAATCGACGGGAAGAAAATCGGGGTTTTAAAATTCGGGAATGACGCCGGGTTTGTTGATTCAATCTATGCGCGTTGGGAAAATGACACTCCCTTTGCCTGCTGGTCAGACACGCGGATTCTTGCAGAAGTCGCGCACGATGCCCTGCGCGATATCCGGCTGCTTTCCATCCCCGTGGAGCAAATGTGGCGACTCAAGGTCCAACACGGCACCGAGGCATCATTCGTCATTGAAAGCAATCCGGTCGATTCATCCTGGGCGATCACCAAACCGTTGCGTACAGGCGCTGATCCTGATGCTGTTTCTGCAAGGCTGGCACTCGTTGCAAACCTTAGCACCAGCGGTTTCATTGATAATCCCAACAGCGAGGTTACTGCAGCATTCACCACTGATGCCAAAACGGTTTCTGTCTGGAGACGCTCCGTCAAAGGTCCTGTCAGGCTGCAACTGGTGAAATCCCCTGACGGTAAAACCGGATACGCAAAGGTATCCGACAGGGAACCAGTGTTCCGCATTGATCCACGACTCATCGAGAGCATCGGGATCAATCCCAATGACTTGCGTGACAAACGCCTAATGCCCTTTAATCCAAAATCTGTTCTGGCCATCGAGATTAATGCCAAACCAAACCACAAGGTTTCCCTGATGCAGGACAACAGCGGATGGCAGGTAATTGAAGCAGGGGAAAAAACACAAGCCAACCGCCAACGAATTCACAGAATGCTTAAAGCCCTTGCAACCGAGCAAGTGCGGGAGTTCATGGCTGACGCTGCCAGCGACCTCAGCCCTTATGGACTCGATAAACCGAACCTGACACTCACCATCACAACCATTCAGCAGGATCCGGAAAACCCTACCAAGGCTGACGGCACAGCTAACCTCATCAGCACCGCAAAAACGCTGTCTGTTAAAAACCAAGTCGCAGAAAACCAGGATATCATCGAGTATTACGCAACGGTAAACGGTAGCGGCACTGTTGTCCGGCTGAGCCCGGCTTTCCGTCCAATGATCCCAATCCGCCCTCTTGATTTCAAAACCCTTTACCTTTGGCCGAGTTTCAACCTCACCAACCTGCGATCGATAAAGACCTCAAAACCGCCGCAACCTGTCCTCGATCTGAAATATCTTCATGAAAGCAATGAATGGACAGGAACCCTGGCCGGGGAGGATATCTCAACGCGCATTGACAAGGGACAGGCCCTGAAACTCGCCCAAGAACTCGGGGTGCCTATCCGGGCTGCCCGATGGCTGAGTAAAAATCCCAGTGAAGCGGAAATCTCACTGCTGAACCCTACCAGGCGTATCGAATTTGTCCTGTCCGATGCCAAGGGAAAACAATATCCCTACAAGATTGACATTGCGCCAATCAACCCTGATGGCTCAAACACCCTCTTCTACGCCAGGGTCAACGATGATCAGGAAATGTGTGTCATTGACCGTATCAGCTTTGAAATTCTCGACCTGCCGATCGTTCGTAAAACTCCACCGGTGACGTCAAACGCCGCACCTCTTCCTGAGTAAAATACGGAGAAGAATTCACGATCGTCCCCGCATCATTCCCACATTCTGGCATAATTCTATTTAATCGCTGAATAAATCGTGGCCACACCAGGAAACAATGGGCTTTCCCTTGTTTTGAAAAACCCTGCACCTTCTATCAACTCACGCATTTCCCTGCCTGAAGGAAATGTCTCAATACTGCTGCCCAGATAACGATAAGCTTTACGCCTGCCGGTAATCATCCCGGCCATGATCGGCAGGATAGTGTGTAAATAAAACCGGTAGATACAGCGTGTTAGCTTTCCCCGTGGCAACGAGAAATCCAGTATCACCAGCAAGCCCCCGGGCTGCAACACCCTCCCCATCTCCATGAGTGCTTTTTCCCAGTCTTCCATGTTACGCAGCCCAAAGCACACTGTTAATGCACAAAACTCACCATCCTGAAAAGGTAGGTCGAGTGCATCAGAAAGCACCGTGTTCTGCAAGCCGCGCCGCCGTGCCTGATCAAGCATTGGCTCACAGAAATCAGTACCTGTAACCTCTGCATCGGGGCATTGCCTCTTGATCTCCAAGGCCATATCACCGCTTCCGGTAGCCACATCCAATACTCTCAAGGGTGCTACCTCCCGCACCATTCCTGCCACCCGACGCCGCCATAGAATATCGATACCAAGGCTTAAGACATGATTGGTAACCACATAACGATCAGCTATGCCGGCAAATGCCTCTTTCACATATTCAGGGTCCTGCATACTTACGGCCGGAAGTCTCGCCGGAAATCATCGCCGTGCAACAATCCACATCAAGGGAACCGGCCGATCACATCCCGCAAGCGCCTTCAGGAATCAAGACCGGGGCAATTAAGTATTCATTAATGCAGTCCAGGTGAACAAATGCTCACGAGAAGACTCGAACTTCCACCCCCTTGCGAGGACTAGATCCTGAATCTAGCGCGTCTACCAATTCCGCCACGTGAGCTTTTAGATTGGGGTGCAAACACTTACAACTTATTCCAATTTCTGCAAGCCGCATTTGTGTCCTTTAGACCTTCACGGACCAAATACTCAAGTCCTCCACGCTCTTACTGGATAGCGTATACTCTTGCAATCCACTCACCGATTACACCTTACGGCCTTGCGAAAGGAACAGGCTCCCTGATCAGAGCAACAAGTAATTAGGCAATATCCGTTTGCTTAAGTCTCCGCTCAAGAGAGCGGAAGAGCACGTGAACCCCGTTACACGAATTGTTATCTCGCCAATAATTCGGAGTAACTCTCCATCGCCAATGCACGGCAACTGGCAAGAATATCCTCATATCCGGAATATTGAAGCACCTCTGAAGCCATGGCTTTACATTCATCGTATGAGAGACTCCTCAAGGCATGCTTCACAACCGGAACCCTCGGCGCACTGACACTGAACTCATCAAATCCCAATCCTACAAGCAAGGGAATGCACATCAAATCCGACGCCATCTCACCACAAACACCAACCCATATTTTCTTCTCATGGCCGGCACTCACCGTCATTCTCAACAGCCTGATCACTGCCGGGTTTAATGGTTGGTAAAGGCTGGCGACCTGATCATTAACCCGGTCAACCGCCATGGTATACTGGATCAGGTCATTGGTCCCCACGCTCAGGAAATCCACTTCACCGGCAATCTGGTCGGCAATCAAGGCTGCGCTGGGAACTTCAATCATTGCTCCAACATCGATCCCCTGGCTATGCGCAACCCCCTCACTCTCCAGTTCTTCGGCGCACTCCTCCAGTAATAGGCGACACCGCTTCACTTCATCAAGGGTCGATAACATGGGAAACATCACACTGACATTTCCCACGGATCCGGCACGTAAAATTGCCCGTAACTGTGTCTTGAACATCTCGACCCTTCCAAGGGTAAGCCGAATCCCGCGCCAACCCAGAAAAGGATTCGCCTCGGGTTCCGCCGGCCCGTCCGGAAGTTTATCACCGCCAATATCAACTGTACGGATAATGACTCCATCAGGTTCAATCCCCTTGGCCACCCGGCTATAATTCTCTGCCTGATGGTCTTCACCGGGCATATCCCTATCATGCAGGTAAAAGAACTCAGTGCGATAAAGTCCTATACCCTGGGCGCCGTTCTCCTTGGCAATGGACACCTCATGTTCAAACTCTATATTGGCGGAAAGCGTTATTTCCCGACCGTCGGTTGTCTCGGATTTACTGTCCCTGATCTCCTCAAGCCTCTTGGCAGCTGAATTCTTCTCATCAGCCAGCACCTCATATGCCGAGAAGGTTGCAGGTGATGGATTGATGATCAGTATGCCATTGTAGCCATCAATAAGCAGGGCATCCCCGGTATGGATTGCATCACAAATGCCTCGCAACCCAACCACCGCGGGTAAACCAAGCGAACGTGCAATGATGGCGGTATGAGCAGTACTGCCTCCAACTTCGGTTGCAAACCCCATTGCCAGTGAGCGATCCATGGCAGCCGTGTCAGAGGGAGTCAACTCGTGAGCTATCAGGACATGCGGATGCCGAACTCTCTGGTCGTCAGGCTGCATCAGCGAGAAATTGCGCAGGATTCGGCGCATGACATCCTCGAAATCAATAACCCGCTGCCTTAAGTAGACGTCGTCACTGACCCTTAACACAGCAATATAATTGTTAATTGTCCGGTAAAACGCGGACTCAATGTTTAACCGCTCCTCGCGAACTATGGATATCACCTCATCGAGAACGCTGCGGTCCTCGAGCATCAGGAGATGAGCATCAAAAATACTGGCCTCGCGGTGTCCGTTGGAAGTTCTTCCAACCTGCTCCTGCAACTGCTCTATCTGCTTCCTGGTATCTGCCAGAGCAACTTCCATCCTGGCAATCTCCCCCTCGACATCTTCCTGCCCGACCTCGTAGGTTTCGGGTTCCACGGTAATCCCGCCGTGAACAAATGCCTTCCCAATACCAATACCAGGCGACGCTGCAAGTCCAGAGAAACGCCTCTCCTCGGCGGGTTGATTATTCTGCACAATCTCGGACATCAAGAAAAACCCGCGCGACGTTGACACTGACAAGAGCACCAATGCCATAACTGCGGGACTGTTAATCTGCTAATTCTCCTCAAACCCTCCCTCAACAAGGTCACCAAGGGCCGATATGGCAGCAGTCGCATCCTCACCCTCGGCACTGATTGATATTTCCATGCCGCTGGCAGCCGCCAACATCATCAATCCCATGATGCTCTTCCCGTTTACCTCATCACCATCATGGCCAACCCATATCTCAGCGTCAAAGCTATTGGCAAGCTTAACAAACATGGCAGCAGGGCGGGCATGCAAGCCAAGCTTATTATTGATGACGAACTCCTTACGGAGAGAATTCTGATTAACCTCCATTATTCCAAACAGGTTTCCGGTAACGAGAGGCTAACTTAATCGCCTCTCAGCCATAATTTTCAACAATTTCTTGTCAAACTCCACGGCACTGTCATGACCAAACGTCTTGAGCTTCTGGTCCAGAGCAGCTACTTCGACCAGTCCCGCCATGTCCCTTCCGGGGGCAATGGGAAGTTCCACGTGAGGCAACCTGATACCCAGTATTTCATAGGTTTTCTTGCGAATTCCCACCCTCTCGATATCATTAGCCTGCTCTACCGGCTTTAACGTCACCACCAGGTCAAGTCGCTTCTCGACACGCATCGAAGCCGCCCCGAAAATGGCCGGCACATTGATGATTCCCAGCCCCCTCACCTCCATATGGTAACGCCCTGCGCTTGGCGCT
>CAWVVE010000014.1:0-14876 GCA_963933075.1 uncultured Verrucomicrobiaceae bacterium
AGCTTAAGTCATAAAGCACAAACTTCGTCTTGCTTGCAAAAAGGGCGGTGCTCAGGCCGTGGTCATGAGCCACATCAAAGGCGCTTTGCAGGTAGGCTTTCTTGTTGCGGTGCAGCAACTCACCGATCTTCGGGGTGCTGTTACTCACCCAGCCGTGCCCGGACTCGCCATTCACCCCGCGCCCGGTAATCATGCCGGTATGGTTGGGCAGGGTCACGGTGTAGTTCGCATCAGTGCGGGCATTATGGGTATATGACCCCTCCTTGATCAGGCGGTGCAAATAGGGGGCACCCTTTTCCCCCAGAAATTCAACGGCATCAGGACGCAGGCCGTCACAACTGATCAGGATGACATGTTCCGGGCGGGCAGAAGACCGTGTGCCGGTGAGGCAGCATAAAAGGATGCCTGCCGTTATGGAGAATAATAAACGCTTTGGATGGGACACGGGAGCAGGGGGAATAGTCTTCTTGGGACGCTGATTCAAGGGGCGGACGATAGGGGCATTCCTGCTCTTCGCCATGGAAAAATTGGGGCTACAGACACTCTAAAGGAAAGAAGAAAGCACCAATATCTAAAGCGATGAGTATTTACCGGATTAATCAAAAGCAGAGCAATATATCGTTAATATTTATAAATAGTAAATTGTAGCGATTATAAATAATCCTTTTTTAAGCCCTTTTGTCTAAAAAATTAATTTTGGTGTTCCTTTTTTGAGAAACTTTTGACATAATTCGTATTGCGGCTTGTGCAGGACCCCGTCTTGCCCCGTCAACAACATGTCCCCCGACGAAGTGTCCCGGCATTGACATTCATGCCGGGCAATTCAGCCGAGAGGCTATTCAAACTTCTCCCAAGGAAAAAATTTCATGACCAAGATAACACACGCCTTAATCACCTCCGCCGTGCTTGCAATGAGTTCTGCGCCTCACCTCATTGCGCAGGATGAAGCCTGCCTGGGCATCAGTCGCGACACCATCAACTGGCTTGGTTTCACCGGGGGTGGGGGTTTTATTGAAGGCGACGCTGAATTAAGGCTCGCTGCCTTCCAAAGTGATGATGATGATGGCGCGACCATCATAATTATACCGCATAGGCTGGAAAACGGGGAGCAAACCATATTCCGGCCCGGCTACCCAAGAGAAGTAACGGATGGGGCCGGCCTGACCGGGTGGGACATCGTCAACGGCAATGCCGCCAATGACAGTGTGCTCTTCCCGATGACCGAATACTCAATGCTCAATGAAGATGGCGGCGATAGCGTGGGCCTAAGCATAGGTTACGTTTTCGACAACCCGCTTCCGGCAGGCTCGCTACTTGCCGTCAGTAGATTCAACTGGCAAAAAAGTGGGGGGAGGCGAACACGTGCTTTCGTAACGGCTGAGGATGAGGCGGGCAATCTGTTGCCGCCAACAACCCTTGTCCTGGTTGACAACTATAACTTTCAGAATCGCTCCAGCATTGAGTCACGCGGCTGGAATCTGGATTATAATGACATCACCGGGGAACTGGCACACGAGAAGCCGGGTTTGCTTGCCAACTTCGACGACATTGATACCGATTTGGTGCTGCTCACCACTACTGAGCCGATCACCTATCTGGAATTTGCTGTGGATGAAAGCCCTATTGATGAGGTGCATTCTGAACCCTTCCGCATCGGCATCGGAAAACCGGCCTTTGCCATCCGCAACGGAAAATTCCATGGTTTGATCGATAATGAGAGCCCCACCACCTTCAATACCGGCAGCGGCCTGCTCAAGGTGAATGATAAAGGCGGATTTTCCGCAAGCTTCCGCTTTGACGGTGTCGCTTACCGCTTTGGCGGAAAATTCAATGCCGAGGGCAACGACTGGAGCGGAACCGTAACCAGCCGTGACGGCCCGGCAGTGGATGTCTCCATGAAATTCGGTGCCGATTACACCGGGCTGGGTCTGGCCGTTAACGGCACGATTGACGGGACACCGGGCAACTCAACCTTCTCGCTCATGTTCAGTCCCTACGCGTCCGGGTGTGAACTGCCCATTGATATTGGCGGGCCATACACGGCACTGATCGGCAGCCCGGCGGTTGCCTCCGATGACCTGCCGGCCGGCCAATGTTACGCCATGGGCAGCGTGCGGCAGAACGGCTATGCCGGGTTCTACACCCGCACGACCGGGAACGTGGTGGGCTATGCCGGTGGTTATCTCAATCGCCTCAATGAATTTGCCTTCCAGTCCAATTCGCACACCCAGAGGAGCAACAAGAGGCGTGAGGACATCATCATCGGCACAATTGTTTTCCAGGAAGTCGCCAACACCAGTGATTTCGACGGCACACTCACCCTCTATAAGACCGATGATACACGTTACCGGAATTACTACCCCTCCGGTTATGAATACGAGGCATCCATCATCGGCTCGCATTATTTTCCGCCCGCCCCCGGGGATGTAAATATCGGTGACGTCATGGTGGACGGCTTATCCTTAAGCGACAATTTTTCCCTTGCCGGCCGGAGGGCCAATTTCACGGACACAGCCAATTTCAAGCGTGCGCGCTTCTCCCCCATCACGGGTGAAATCGGCGGAAGATACAAAAACTCCGTCGGCGGGCGCTGGCGTGCCTTTGGCGGGGTGCTCTTCCAGAAAACACAGGTTGGAGGCGGCTGGGCAATGGGTTCCTACAGGCGCAATGAACCCGGTAAAATTGGCCTTTTCCTTATTAACGCAGAGCCGGAAATTATCATTGGAGACGACTTCGCTCCTGTTGTCCGCGCCCTGCAGAATCCGCAACGCGTCAAGGGACGCCTCCCTGTCGAGCGCATCACGACCGTCAAAACGTTCCGGCGCTACCCGGTGCCGAGGGCTGATCCCGGGGCTTCCGCAAAATTCCCTTTGATTCACTGATGCGGCGGGGCACCCGGCCCGATATTCAACTGTTGTGAAAAATCGCCTCTCTATCCTGCTGGCAATCGGCTGTTGTTTTGCCTCCCTCTTCTTTGCCTTCAGGCTTGTAACAGACTCAACCGACCTCGGGATTTCCCTTGAGGGGAACCCCGGTTTTAAGGCGCAATCGCCGGCTTCCGGGCAATCTTCCGGGGCCCAAGCGAGATCCGCCCCCTCCCTGGGATTGCCGCAAGCAAAGAATCAACCCTCTTCTTCTCCTCATCCCCTGGCCAGGCTGCCCCGGCTTGCATGGTCGCCTCAGGCCGTTGAGGCCGTCTTCGCCGCAGAAGATGACGGCACGCGACACCGGCAAATGCTGTCCCTTCTCATGAGTGCCCCCGAGGAGCACAGGCCCGACCTCGCTGACCATGCCGCCAACCTTACCCCCAACGAGGAGTATGCGCCTGTTGCCTGGCTGATCTCGAGCCGTGGCGTGACCGGTGCCGCCATGGAGGCATTGCTTCAGGACCTTCATCACCGGCCTGCCGACATCAAGCTGCCGGTAATGGCGGAAATTCTCTCCCAGGCGGATCATCCCGGCGCACCCGGGGCGGAGCATGCCCTGAATATTTACCTGCAGGTAAGCCATGGTTATCCCAGTGAGGCCTGGCGCGGGGAGGTTGAAACATTCCTCGCCACCAACTGATGCCGGTGGAACCTGCGCAATGCATGCCCGGGGTAATGGGCCGGGTGGCTTGCCCTGCTCAGTAAGCCTTGGCAAAAATCACCCGTTGTGCGCTTGGCTTGCCGGTAAGGATGCACTTGCCTTCCTCGATGAACTCCTTGCCGTTTGGTATGCAGCGGATTGTCACCTTGTAGTCCTTGGCAAGCTTTTCCTCATCCTCATTGGAACCGGCCCAGTGACATAAGGCAAAGCCGCCGTGCATTTCCGGCTTATCAGCATTTTCTGCAGTAAAATATTCCACAAAATCATCCATAGCGTCAATTTTTCGGCTGTGCTGCTCCCTTAAATGGGTGGCACGCTCAAGCAGCGCCTGCTGAATCTCGCCGAGCATTTTGGGTGTTTCGGCTAAAGCCTCGTCCCGGCCAAGGAATTGCTTTTCCCTCGGCGACATGTCGCGGCGGGCAACGGCCACCGTGCCTTTCTCGATGTCACGCGGGCCTATTTCCATGCGCAGCGGCACTCCCTTCTTGATCCATTCCCAGTTCTTTGCGCCACCCTGCATCTCCCGCTTGTCCACCTCCACGCGGACGGGCTCACCACAATACTGGCCTTTTTGTAATTCTGCAGCGAGGGCATCTGCTGCGCCCAGGACTTCCTCGCGCACTTCTTCCTTGGGGATGACCGGAAGAATGACGACCTGGGTTGGTGCAACGCGCGGCGGAATGATCACCCCGTCATCATCGCCATGAACCATGATGAGGGTGCCCACAAGGCGCGTGCTTACGCCCCAGCTGGTTGTCCAGCCAAGTTGCCTGGTCCCGTCGCGGCCGGCAAAGCTGATGTCCGATGCCTTGCTGAAATTCTGACCGAGGAAATGGGAAGTGCCTGCCTGGATCGCCTTGCGGTCCTGGACCATTGCCTCGATGCAAAGGGTTCGCTCTGCGCCGGGAAAGCGTTCGTTTTCTGTTTTCTCGCCGGTAATCACCGGAATGGCCAGGTGTTCGCGCGCAAACTTTTCATAAATGCCCAGAATCTTCTCGGTTTCCTCCCAGGCCTCCCCGTCGGTCTCGTGAACGGTATGTCCCTCCTGCCAAAGAAACTCTGCGGTGCGCAGAAAAAGGCGGGGGCGCATTTCCCAGCGCATGACGTTGGCCCACTGGTTAATCAACAGGGGCAGGTCACGGTAACTTTCCACCCATCGTGAAAAAGCCGCGCCAATGATTGTCTCGGATGTCGGGCGTATCACGAAGGGTTCAGTCAACTTGCCGGCGGGGATCATTTTCATTTTGCCGTCCTCCCCTGCCCGTGCCTCCAGCCGATGGTGGGTAACCACGGCACACTCGGTGGCAAAGCCCTCGGCATGCTC
Organism: uncultured Verrucomicrobiaceae bacterium; assembly: GCA_963933075.1. Classification (GTDB taxonomy): domain Bacteria; phylum Verrucomicrobiota; class Verrucomicrobiia; order Verrucomicrobiales; family DEV007; genus CACIUL01. The sequence continues at coordinate 4,913 of CAWVVE010000014.1, forward strand.
GGCCTCTTTCTCAAGATATGACAACGGGATTAAAAGGGGGAAATAGGCATTCTTGTGCCCCGTTGCCTTGAACATTGCATCCAGCTGCATCTGGATATGCTCCCAGACTCCGTATCCCCAGGGCTTGATGACCATGCACCCGCGCACTTCTGAGTTCTCCGCAAGGTCGGCGGCGCGCACAACTTGCTGATACCACTCGGGAAAGTCCTCCTGCCGGGTAGGGCTGATGGCGTTTGTCTGCTTGGCCATAATTTGCTGGCAATGGTCGTCGCGCGTGACGAATTTGCAAATTATCGGAACCGAAACGCCCGGTTAAAAGCTCTCATCCGTTCTTGATCATCACCTTTTGCTCTGACAAAATCCACCACCCATGAACAACATTACCCGCCGCCGCTTTATTGAAACCTCAGTATGCACCGCCGGCGTCCTTGGCGCGGGAAACGCACATTTGCCCGCCGCAACCAAGATCGAGGAAGGGTTTACCAGCCTCTTCGATGGCCAAACCCTCAAGGGTTGGCACAAAAACCCGCAGCGCATCGGCCACGGCACTGGCGGGGTCTGGCAGGTCGAAGACAGCAGCATTACCGGCGAACAGGACCCCCCGGGTTCCGGAAATGGCGGCATCCTGTTGACGGATGCGAAGTTCGGTGACTTTGACCTGCGTTTGGATATCCGACCGGACTGGGGAGTTTGCAGCGGACTGTTTTTGCGCGGCAACGACCGGGGCCAATGCCTGCAAATGATGGTGGACTACCATGACGCGGGCAATGTCGGCCACATCTACGGGGAGGGCACCGGGGGATTTAACACGCGCCATTTTGACATCGATGGCAACATGAAGGGCGGCAAGCTCGCCGGCCTGAAATCGCGCACGAAGACAGAAAAGCCGCCAATCGATTACTCGATTTCAGGTGAAAAATTCTGCTCTGTCTACAAGGTGGACGACTGGAACAGCGTGCGGGTAACCTGTGCCGGCAAGCACCCGAAAGTCATCACCTGGATTAACGGGGAGAAAATCTGCGAATTCAATGCCGCGACTTACGAGGGTCCGGGATTTGATCGCGATAAGGTTGCCAAGACCCTTGGTGGTGAAGGCCGCATCGCGGTGCAGGTTCACGGCGGTGGCGGCTGGCCCAAGGGCGCCAAATGCCGTTGGCGCAATATCCGCATCAAGGCCCTGTAGGGAGCTTTTCTCCTTGAGCTGAACGCGCCCGGCCCTCCAGGAATTGCCTGTAGAAGGCTACCCCGCGCTCAAGCTCCTCTTCCTCGATCCATTCATCTGCAGTGTGGGCCTGGGCAATATCGCCCGGCCCTGCCGCCACCGAGGGAATATCACCCTCGCCGGCCAGGACAGCGGCATCACAAAACCAGGGCGCTCCGGCAAGTTCCGGGGAACAGGGCAGGGCAAGCAGTCGCTGGACGAACTTGTTTTCGCTGGGGGTGTCCAGGGGCTGACAGCTTAAGCCGGCCTGCACCGTCACCTTGCCGCCACCGTGTTGCTCCATAAAATCCCGCACCAGTGTGAGTGCTTTTTCGGGATCAAGGGCCGGAGTCACGCGCAGATCAACGGATATTGAACAATTCTCCGGCACAATGTTGGTGCGCGTGCCGCCATGAATCCTGCCAATGTTAATGGTCGGGTGGCCCAGGGTCTTGTCTCGGTAAAGGTCCCTAGACAATTCCCTGCTGAATTTTTCCTCCAGCAGGGTTACCAGCTCCGCCATTTTCACTATCGCGTTTTCTCCCCGTTCCGGGGTTGATCCGTGCGCAGACTTGCCGGCAGCAGATATCTCCAGCCACAGGGTGCCCTTATGCTTATGGACAATTTGGCAGCGTGTTGGCTCGCCAACGAGGGCAAACGCGTATTTCCCGGCGTGCTTCCTGGCAAAATGACGCGACCCGGGCTGGCCGGTTTCCTCTCCCATGAAGCCGGCAAAGCTGACGCCAATATCGAGAGCACTGATCCGTTCCGGACCCAATTCCTTCAGGGCCCAAAGCATTGCGGCCATTGTCCCCTTGGTATCGCAGGCTCCACGACCATAGATTTTTCCCCCATGACGCTCGCCCCCAAACGGATCGATACTCATTGCTCCAACGCCAACCGTATCCAGGTGTGGACCAAGGAGAACCGCCGGTTTACCGTCCCCGCCAGGGAATGTTCCCACCACGTTCGGCCGACCCGGCTCCACTTCATCAAACCTCACCTGTGCGCCGATGCCCTCCAGGATACGGCTAACGGCGGTGGCTATTTTTTCCTCGCCGGTGTTCTCAGGACCGGTTCCCGGGTCACCTTCAGGGTTGACGCTTGGAATCCTTATCAGGGCCGCCAACAAGTCGCCTGCTGAGGAATATTCGTCCGCCGGGTTCATTATTCCTCGTCCGCTCCGGACTGGTATCCATTTAGGTTATTTAATTCCCTGCCGCGGCCGCTGCCATGTATTCAAGGTGCCAATTCACATATTTTGGTACCCCTTCGGCAATCGGCGTGGCCGGAGAATAGCCCAGAAGTTCCGCCGCCTTGGCCACATCGGCATAGGTCCTGGGAAGATCACCGGGCTGTTCGGGCAATTGCTCAATTTCAGCCTTTTTGCCAAGTGCCTCTTCTACCAGTTCTATGAGCGCTGCAAGGGTGGTGGTCTGCGACCCCCCCAGGTTGAAAACATCAAAAATGGGGCCGTCGTAGTCAAGCGCGGCGACAATGCCCTCAATGATGTCGTCCACATATGTGTAATCGCGTGCGCTGGAGCCGTCGCCAAATTTCGGAATCGGTTGACCCTCGTTAATAAGGCGGGTGAATTTGGATATCGCAAGATCCGGCCGCTGCCTGGGTCCGTAGACAGTAAAGAACCTCAGGCATACCGTGCGGATGTTGTTGAGGTGGGCATATGTGGAACAAAGTTGTTCGCCCGCCAGCTTTGTGGCCGCATAAGGGCTGATGGTCTGGTCAATCCGGTCGAGCTCACTGAACGGCAGTTTTTTATTGAGTCCGTAAACCGATGAACTTGAGGCAAAAATAAGCTTGGGTGTTCCGGCTTTTTTGATGGCCTCAAGGAGACGGAACGTGCCATTAATATTGGTGCGCAAATACAGCTCGGGATACTCACGCGAGGGACGCACCCCTGCGCGCGCAGCCAAATGGACCACGGCATCGTAATTGCGCCCATTGAAGGCTTTATCCAGAACAGCGGCATCACAGATATCGCCTTCCACAACATGCAGGTTCTGGCCGGCTTTGGCTATATTGGCACGCTTGATCGCAGGATCATAAAAATCATTGAAATCATCAATGACGGTTACTGATACACCATCGTTTATCAGCCTTTCAATCAGGTGAGAACCAATAAAGCCAGCACCACCGGTAACAAGAATTTCGCCCATAAATGCTGCCTCCCCGGCAGACCGCACATCATAGAGAAACATGAATTCTCCGGCAAGCAAAACCTTGTCGACTCCTCCGGATTGGCTATTTTCCTTTTAACTTGATAAAAATGAATAAATTACGCAAATTTTGACCAATCCCTGCCGATAGTGCGCCACATTTATTAAAAGCATTGACATGATGGGGATTGCTCGCCTTTAATAAAATTGGTCCCCACTCTATTTTTGCGATTAAAAAAGATTTTAAATCATGAGCGACGAGAAGCCCACTCCTCCGGAAAAACCTTCCGCTAAAACCTCTTCTGTTCCCTTAAAAAAGGAAACCGTGCGCATTACCTTGCGTAAAGATGCGGCTGGCTCAGCGCCGCCACCGGCTCCCGGTGCACCACCTGCGCCCAAGCCTCCTGCCGCGCCAGCGCCGCCGCTTGGTGCAAAAACCGTTCCCCTGACGCCGGCTCCGCCCGCTGCTGCGCCGGCTCAAGTTACCGCCAAGCTGACTCCGGCAGGCGGACCAGCCCAACTGGGAGGGACTCAACCCCTGCCGAAGGCTACCGTCAAGTTACAACCCGCGCAGGCTCCGGGCACCAGCGGTGCCGGTGTGGCGCCTATTACCACCGGCAAATTGTCGGGTGAGCTGGATGACGACAGCGCAGAGGCGGGGATCACTCCTTTCGCGTCCATTGCCTTGGTGATGGCATTGGCGGTATTTGCTATCGGGTTTTTTACATCACAAAATATTTTTGAGCAGGAGAGAAAAACCGGGGAACCTTCGTATGCTGTGCCTTTCCGTGACTACAAACACGGCGGCTACGAAAGAGTGGTGCGCTCAACCAGCGAAATCGAGTGGAACTTTAATTTTAACGATAATATCCTTCCAGAAATCAAAGAATACGCACCCTGGAAAAAACAGCAGCTGTAGCCCGAGCGGATACGTATCCCATAACCCCTCCCCTGATCTAATGCCATTTGCCCTTATTGCCCTTCTTGCTTCCCTGGTCCTGCTTGTTCTGGAATTTCTCAAGTAGCCTTCCCGGGTTTCTTGCGGCGCGGTTCATGCGGCGCACCTGATCGTTATTGCCAGGCAGCATTGTCTTGATTTACCGGCTCGTTCGGATAACGGAGCTTGCGCCGTGCTTTAGTGCATGTAATGAAATGAGTCAGGCAATGAATACTCTTTGAACCCATCTCCTTTTAAGCGCAATGGCCCACGAAAGCATCGTTACCCTTAACTCTGAAAATTTCGACGCTGAGGTTCGGCAAAGCGACAGGCCGGTTCTTGTCGATTTCTGGGCGGAATGGTGCGGCCCCTGCAAGGCTCTGGGCCCGCTGCTTGATGAACTGGCCGATGAAAAGGGCGATGCCGTGAAGATTGCCAAGGTAAATGTGGACGGCAACCAGGAGCTGGCCGTCGAGTTCGGGGTAAAATCAATCCCCTTGCTTTTGTTTTTTCAGAATGGCGAGCGTAAAGATGAGATCGTTGGCGCCGCCAGCAAGGACGCGATAACCGCCAAGCTCGACGCATTGCTTCAGGAGTAATGCCCTATTTGAAAGAACGCGCACACGCACTGGATATACTGCAAACCGGCAAACCTGCCCAATGAGCATCCCTCCACAACGCACCCTGGCTTCCAGTGCCTCCCTGGAAGGCACCTCATTGCACACGGGCTCAAAGGTAACCCTCACCATGAGCCCCGCTCCCCCCAACAGCGGTATACTTTTCAGGAGAATAGACCTCGATGACCAGCCATTTATTCCGGCTATTGTTGATAATGTGCAGCAGGTTGAACGTTCCACCACCATCGCTGTCGGCTCGGTAAAGGTACATACCGTTGAGCATGTCATCAGTGCGCTGACGGGCATGGGCGTGGACAATGCCATTATTGAAATGAACGCCAACGAGCCTCCAATTGGTGATGGTTCAGCAGCCCCCTACGTTGAGTGTATCAAGAAGGCCGGAATCAAGGAGCAGGATCAGCTGTGCAGTGTTTTTGAGGTGAGGGAGCCAATACATATTGAGGTAGGCAACGGTTCTTTGATCACTATCGTGCCGGACAAGGCGTTCCGGGTTTCCTGCACGCAGGTCGGGCCTGAGGGAAAAATGACACAATATTTTTCTACTGAAATTACACCCGAGACCTACGAGAAGGAAATTGCCCCGGCGCGCACTTTTGTCTTTTATGAGGATGTGGAACCGCTCCTTGAAAAGGGGCTCATCAAGGGCGGTTCGCTTGAAAACGCAGTGGTAGTTCGCGATAACTCTGTTCTCAGCAAGGAACCATTGCGGTTTGAGGATGAATTTGCCCGCCACAAAATTCTCGACGTGATCGGCGACCTCATGCTCGCCGGCAAGCGCATCATGGGACATGTTATCTGCGTCAAGCCCGGGCACGGGCCAAACACACAGATGGCGCGCCGGCTTAAAAAAGCCTTCGGCGAAATCATATCCATGACTCCGCCGGTCAATATCCCCACCGGCGAGGGGGCCCTTGACATCAATGAGGTAATGCAGATCCTTCCCCACCGCTACCCCTTCCTGTTGCTGGATCGCATCATAAAATTTGAAGGGGACAACAAGTGCACGGGCATTAAGTTGGTAACCATCAACGAGCCTTTTTTTCAGGGGCACTTCCCCGGGCATCCCGTGATGCCGGGCGTATTGCAGCTTGAGGCGATGGCGCAACTTTCGAGCATCATGCTTCTGCGCAAACCGGAAAATCAGGGCAAGGTCGGGTATTTCATGAGCGCGGACAAAGTTAAGTTTCGCAAGCCTGTTGTACCCGGGGACACACTCTTTCTGGAGGGCGAGGCCCTCAAGATCAAAAGTAATGTAGGTCATGCCAAATGCCGGTGCATTGTCAATGATCAGGTTGTCTCGGAAGCTGAGCTCAAGTTCAGCCTGCTCTCGCTGTAATTACCGGGCTTTTAGCGGAAGCTGATGCTGTCTTTGTTTTTGGGCCGGTGCTTATCGTTTGCTTGCGGCGGGAGTACTAATGGTTGAGTCTTTATCGCCGTGGCCTTAACCAACATTCACCCCACTGCCGTGATAGACGCCGGCGCAAGTCTGGGTAACGATGTTACCGTTGGCCCTTATTGTGTTATCGGCGCTGGTGTCGAGCTTGGCGACCGCTGTGCGTTGCACAGCCAGGTTACCCTTGGGGGACCGGCGCTCATTGGGGCTGAAAATGAATTTTATCCACACTGCGCTGTGGGGGGACGCAGCCAGGACCTTAAATACGCGGGAGAACCAACCTATTTGGCAATTGGCTCCGGGAATACCTTTCGTGAATTCGTAACCGTTAATCGGGGCACCTCGCAAGGCGACACCACAAGTATCGGCAACAATGGTCATTTTCTTGCATATTCCCATATTGCCCATGACTGCGTGGTCGGCAATGGGGTTATTTTCTCAAACAACGGAACCCTTGCCGGACATGTCACGGTGGCGGATCATGCCATTCTCGGCGGCCTGTCCGCAATTCACCAGTTCTGCCGGGTTGGTCGTCATGCCATTACCGGCGGTTGTTCAAAGATTGTTCAGGATGTGCCGCCTTTTATGATCGCCGACGGTAATCCCGCGCAGGTGCGTGGGGTGAACGCGGTGGGATTGCAGCGCCACGGATTTCCCGAAGAACAGGTTCGCGCGCTCAAGGAGGCCTATAAATCAATTTACAAGCACAGCCTCACCGTCGCTGAGGCTATCTCAGCCCTCAAGGACCGCCATGCTGATGAAGGACCGGATTATCCCGTAAACGAGCTGGTTGATTTCTTGGAGGCCAGTGAGCGGGGAATTATTCGTTGAGGTTTTTCACGGGCATCGGGCGTTCTTTATTTTCGTTGGCAAACACCGTGAGCTGCATTTAAAGAGCGTGTCACCTGCCGGCAGGGTAAAACGTCGCCTTGTGACAATTCAGTTCTGGCATCCGATCGACCAGCCTTTATGTTATATGCTTTAGTTGTAATGAAACCCGGTTTTTTATCTGTTGTGACGCTCACGGTCTTTGCCGGCATGGCCGCTGCCAGGAATGAGCCCGGGCTGCCGCAATTACCCCGCCCCGTCATTGTCGCCAAATCCCTGGCAGAAAAACTCGTTAAGCTCGAGAAGGGAAACCTTGTTCCGCACGCGCTTGATCCCGAGAAAGCCATCGATCACTTTCTGCTTTTTTTCTCTGCGGGCTGGAGCCCGGGCTGCAAAAAATTCACTCCTGCTCTGGTTAAGTTTTACCGTGCTGCCAAGGCCGCCGGGGCAAATTTCGAGATTGTTTTCGTGAGCCTCGATGACAGTGAAGAGGAAATGCGACAATACATGGGTAAGCAAAAAATGCCTTGGCCGGCACTGCGCTTCGATGCACTCAATGAGCTGGAATTTGTCAAGCAGGCGGCGGGTCGTGGCGTTCCTTGCCTTGCTGCGCTTGATGCCCGCGGCCTCATCCTTGCCCACAGCTACAAACAAAGAAAAAACTACATTGGCGTGGAGGAGCCGCTCGGCGAGTTTGCCAGGATTGTAGGCGCCCCGGAGTTGATGACATCCGATTCCGTCAAGACAAGGGCCACGAATAAAGAATTGCCGCCCAAGTGAGTGCGCACGTTGGCAGCGAACCCGCCCAGGCCCGCTGGATCATTAAAACCCCGGCAATGGCGGTAACGAATTGCGCGGATTCTGATTTTGCGCCGGTTATTGACGCCATACTGGTCAACCGGGATATCGTTTCCGCAGCTGACCGCGCAGCCTTCCTTGAGCCCAAGCTCGCGGATTTGGCCGACCCCTTTGAAATGCCCGGCATGGCCGCTGCTGTCGAGCGGATTTTTGCAGCTGCCGATCAAGGTGAAAAAGTTGCGCTTTACGGCGACTACGATGTTGACGGCGTCACCTCACTAACCCTCCTTAAAACCGTTCTCGATGCCTATAACATTGTTTCCGGCACGTTCCTGCCACATCGCATTGACGAGGGCTACGGGCTTTCAATCGATGGACTTGAGCGGTGCCTTGAGGAGCAATCGCCCTCACTCCTTGTCGCCGTTGATTGCGGCACGACATCAATTGACGAGGTTGAGTGGTTAAAAAAACGCGGCGTCGAGACCGTTATTCTCGATCACCACGAGCCAGCGCCGCACGGGTTGCCGGATTGCAGCGCCCTGGTAAACCCTAAAGCGCCAGAACCTGGCGTGCCGTGCCGTTTTGATTACCTTTGTAGCGCCGGGGTGGTGTTTAAACTCGCGCATGCAATGCTTAAAGAACGCCCGGTTGCCGGCTTTAACCTGCGCAATTACCTCGATATTGTTGCCGTTGGCACCGTTGCTGACATTGTTCCTTTAAGGGAGGAAAACCGGACACTGGTAAAGCGTGGATTGCAGGAATTGGCATGCACCCACAACGTCGGATTGGCGGCCCTTGCCGAAATTGCAGGTATTAACCCGCCTTACGGGGCCCAGGATATCAGCTTTCGTATCAGCCCGCGGCTAAATGCTGCAGGTAGACTTGATACTGCTGCCGCCGCACTGGATCTCATGCTCTGTGAAAATCCCATGCAGGCAAGGGAGCTTGCCGGCGAACTGGACAAACAAAATCAAAGCCGCCGGGAACTCGAGCATAGGGCCTCGACCAACGCCATTGCGACAATAGAAAACGGGGCAGCCGGAGAATGCCTCCATGGTATCGTTGTCGCGGATCGCGACTGGCATCCTGGCGTGGTTGGCATCGTGGCTTCCAGGATATCAAGAAAATTTCACCGGCCCGCCTTTGTTATAGCTATTGACGAAAATGGTGTCGGCAAGGGCAGTGGCAGAAGTATTAGTGGGGTCTCCCTGGTCGATGTCATCAATTCAGGACGCTGCCACCTGCTCACCGGCGGCGGCCACGAGATGGCAGCCGGTATTTCGATTCGCGAAGAGGATATCGATGCCTTTCGCGTTCACCTTAACAGCCATGTCCGCAATAGCACCACGCCCGAAGACCTGTTGCCTCGGCTGCATATTGATACCGAGTGCAGGCTGGAACAGCTGCAGCTGGAAATTCTCGACCACTACCAGCGGCTTGAGCCTTTTGGCGCCGCCAACCCCGAGCCCTTGCTGATCGCCCGCAATGTCAACCCCACCTCCGAGCCGCGCATACTGAAGGACAAGCATTACCGCTTCACCCTGCAACAAGGAAAAATTGTCCGGGATGCAATTTACTTTAACGGAGTCGAGGATGGGCTACCGCCGCCGCCCTGGGATATTGCCTTTACCGTCATGCGCAACGATTTTCGCGGCCGGGTCAGCCTGCAAATGAATATCAGGGCAATCCGCTCAGCTGAAAAATAATTTCAGTTACATGTCCGTCATTCGACCTGAAACCCCAATTGCTGAACTGCAGGCAGTCGATAAAAAGCTTTGCTCAAAGCTGCAAAAAGTTGGCTGCCTGAATGCTGGTGACCTGCTCGCCTATTATCCGCGACGCTATGAGGATCGCGGTCAATTCAACGCTTTTCCTGTGTGCGAAACCGGCAGCGCTGTCTGCTTGCGTGGTCATGTCGTTGATACAGCAAAGCGTTTCTTCGGCCGGCGACGTTTTTTTGAGGCGGTGGTCGAAGATGAGGACAGTGGCGGG
>CAWVVE010000015.1:0-14489 GCA_963933075.1 uncultured Verrucomicrobiaceae bacterium
GGGCCCGGGACAACCATTAAGAACAGTATCGTGTGGCCCTACGGTGAAGTTGGCCCGAACGTGAACCTCACCCGATGTGTCGTCCGCAGTGCGGAGAGCATTAATGAAACCCTCGAAGATACGGACGTCTAAATCTCATCCGGTCAACCCCATTATAATGTATCAGGAAATTCTCAAGGCCACCGCCACCGCATTGCCCTCCGTCTCCCTCCCGGGCGCACGGGTTGAGCCACTTGCCGATACCGGGGGCTCAGACCGACGTTACTTCCGTATTCATCTTGCCTCCGAGGAAAGTCTGATCGTGATGGAATACACCGATCAACGACCGGATAACCTGAAATTTATCCCAGCAGGCAAAATCCTTACTCAAATCGGGAACTCCATCCCGGAAATCCTCCATCACGATGCAGGCCACAAGCGAATCTGGCTTGAGGACCTGGGTAATAGACACCTTTGGGATTATCGTGAAGCCCCGTGGTCCAAAAGACGTCGTTTATACAAAGCGGCGATTGATGAGATATCGATACTTCACGCCTTCAACTGCGATACACTTAGTGCATCTGAAAAGGACGGCCTTGAGCCCCCTTTCGATGAAGCCCTCTACAACTGGGAACAGGATTATTTCTTTGAGCACTTCCTTGGAAATTATTCACGACGAGCTCCTTCCTACATAGGGTCATTGCGCCATGAACCTGAATTCTCAATGCTTGCCAAGGAACTTGCTGCATTACCGAGATCACTTGTGCACCGTGATTTCCAGTCACAAAATGTCCTCATCCGGGACAGTCGCCCATACATGATTGATTACCAGGGCCTCCGGCTTGGACTCCCGGCTTACGACATTGCCTCACTGCTCCATGATCCCTATGTTACCCTAGAGGAGCATCATCGCGAAGAGCTCATCAATTACGCTTTCCGCGAAAATCATTCAAGCCAATCGCGGTCCGCCTTCAACCGCTGTGCTGCCCAGCGGCTCATGCAGACCCTCGGCGCATATGCAATGCTTGCCAACAACTCCGGCAAGATACATTTTCTGCAATACATTCCAGCCGCCCTTGAGTCTCTGCGGGCAATCCTTGACAAAGAGGTTATCATTCCCCGTCTTCTGCCGTATTTGAGCGATGAGGCAATTTCTGTTTGATGCAGGCAATTGATTACCCCCAATGTCCAATCCCCAGGAATACACGCCAAAAGCCGAGCACAAGATACAGGCACTCCCCAGTATCGCTGAACCCGGCACGCCATCCCGGGGCATAGTTATCAAAACAAATCCTGCGGCCGGCCCCTATCCCGAAATCGCTCCTGCAGAGGAGCCCGTAGAGGTATTTGCGCATGCACTTGGCACGCCCGGGGAGGGCGGAATTAATGCGATCATCCACTGGCGCAAAACACTGGACGCTAAATGGCATCAAAGCCAGATGCAGCCCGCTGGAAGCCTCCGCTGGAAAGGCAAATGGATTCCGCCCACGGCAGGAGACTACCAGTGGATGGTCAGGCTCCAACCGGAAAAAAAACAATCCGCGCAATTCAGTACCGCCGGCGGTAGCAGCGTTCGGCTCCTGCGCGCTGAAAGACGCGAACTGACTCACGCAGAATGCTTCAGGGCAGCACGCGAACCTCTCTCCAGTCTGCTTGTCCGGGCGCAATCAAGTAACGCCGGCGTTTTCCTGCTCCCGGCACTTTTCCCTCAAGCCGCCAACAATCTGGTCGGTCATCAGGGCAACGGTCATTACACCATCGCGACAGAACTGGGCAATGCCTTCTCCTTTGGCGAACTGACCGCAACAATCAGTCACCAGGGGAAGGCACTTGGGCTGACCATTCCAATGACCTGCTCCCCGGGACATCCTTTCCGCCTCAAAGAACCCGGGGCATTTTCCGGGGACGGCACTCCCCGCCTGGAAGGAAAAAACCGGCAGCTACATCAAGAGAACTGGGAAGCCGTCTTTCGCTATTGGATTGTCCAGGGAATTGACATCTTTGAGATCCCGGATCCCGGGAAATTATCACTGCCCTTCTGGCAGAGCCTCATCAGGTCCATAAGGGATGACTTCCCTGACATTGCATTCACTGCCAGCGGGAATTCCAACGCCGATATCTGGCCACACCTTCTGGGTATTGGTTTCTCACAATTCAATGCCCCTGCAAAGGCAACAACCGGCATCCCTGCCCCCTTAACGACCGGCCGGGAGCAGAGAATATTCTGCACAAGTTCCAATGCCCAGCTGGTGACTTCAATCCGTAAGAATGCCGACGGGGAATTGCTCCTGAGAATCAGTAACGACAATTCCTCAGCCACGCAATTCGGACACATCCACCTTTCCGGGACCATTCCCGAATTGAAAGAATCAGAGCGCTACCATATGCATAACCTGACGGACGGGAGATCATGCCACTGGGTCGGGACAACCAACTTTGTCTCACTGAAGGCAGGTGAACAGGCAAGGACATTGCGCATCGAGCGCAACCATTAATTATCAAGGAAAACGCACCAGTGAGGAATCATCAAAGGGCAATTATCTTCCTGCTGTTCTGCCTGATCGCGGCATTCTTCGTCAACCGCGAAGACCAACGCGGCGGGATAGACGCGCTCAATGCCATCTATGAGGACTGGTTGCGTGCCACCAGCAGGGAAGCGCCCAGCCCCCCATCAGTTACCCTGCTGAGGATCGACGACTCGGAAACAGGGTTCTGGGGATGGCCACCCAGCCCGCTTGATTACGCACAGTTGCTGCACTGCCTCAAATCCCACAACCCGAAAATCGTCGCCGTAGAACCTCCCTTGCTCTGGCAAGGTGCCGACAAGGGACTGCTCGACGCACTACGCACCGCCTGCCTGCAATACGGTAAGGGCCAAATACTCCTCAGTTCGATCCTGCAATTCAACAAGACTGCCCAGCAACCGGAAGAAGCCACTCTGAGCCTTCTTTGGCCGCTTTCCTCAATTACCGGCGATATTAATGAAATTCCCGCCTTCACCAGCATTATCTCGCTTCCAAACCAACGCCTTACCTCATTGGGCTTCCCGGCGGGCTTCACCTCCATTGATCTCGGTGAGGACACCGGGCCGGAGGCCGGCCTCAGCGTTCCACTTCTGGCCCGCATCAACCAAACCGTCGTTCCCTCATTCGTCCTGCTGACAACAATGCTGGAACTGGGCGTCACTGCCGGTGAAGTTGAGGTGCAACTGGGCAAAATGATCAATGTGGGCAATAAGACCACCATACCAATCGATGCCTCAGGATCTCTTGCCATATCCACAGGAACACGTGCCAGGCCGGAAATACTAAATGCCAGTATTCTTACCCACGATCCGGGAGAAGGCTCAGGACAAGATACCGGCGGCCTTAGCAGGAAAGAAACCGATGCCCTTGCAAATAGTGTCATCATTTTTGGGCTGGACAACAAGGGATCACATACCATTCCAACTGGCCGGGGAGGGAAAATCTCTCAGGCCGAACTCTTTGCCCTGGCAATCGCCACCATTCAGAGCAACAGCTACTTTGGCCCGGTCTCGCAACCCACCGCCTGGATATTATGGGCTGTTATCCTGACAGCGGGGGTCACGATCCTGAGACAACAGCGAAGACGGGCGACCGGTTTATCATTACTGCTGATATTGCTTTATTTTACCGGCAGCATGATTCTCTTTCAGTCCACACAACGCTGGATTGCCCCAGCAGTCCCGCTAACCCTTATAAGCTGCACCCTTTTAAGTGCGCTGTTGCTCACCACACCAGGCCAAGTGGCGGAAAATATCAAAAACATTGAAAACCCCGAGGGGGACAACAACAATGGATAGCAACTGCAAAAACGGAAGCGATCTCAACAGGGTAAATGACAGCACCCAGGAGGCGTGTCATTGCCGTATTACCGGGAAAAAATACAGTATTTAGAACACCATCATGAAACGCCGCAGATTCCTCACAAGTTCAACGATATCGGCAGCCTCTATTGCCCTGCCAGAAATTATTCCCTCTCGTGTCCTGGGCGCTGAAGCCCCAAGTAAAAAAATCACCGTCGGCATGATCGGCACGGGAAACCACGGCATCCACCGCAACCTGAACATGTTCCTGCGCCAACCTGATGCCAAGGTTGTCGCAGTATGTGACGTGTTCAAGAGCCGCATGAATCAAGCATGCTCGATCACGGACAAACACTATGGTCAAAACGGGTGTTCACAACACGCTGATTTCCGCGAAATTCTCGAGCGGGATGATATTGACGCGGTGATGATTTCAACACCTGATCATTGGCATGCCCTGATGAGCGCAATGGCAATACGCCGCGGTAAGGATGTCATTTGTGAAAAACCCACACTCACCATCGCCGAAGGCCGCTATATATCTGACCTGGTAAAGAAAACCGGGCGTGTTTTCCAGACTTCAACTGAAGATCGCAGCCTGTTCATCTACCACCGGCTTGCCGAGGTCGTGCGTAACGGGCGTATTGGCAAGCTCGAGAGGATCAAGGTCAGGCTTCCTGCCGGTCAACGTTTCCCGAATGAGGATGAAACACCTGTCCCTGGCGACCTCGACTACGACCTGTGGCTGGGACCCGCACCGTTTGCCCCCTACACAAAGAAACGCACCGAGCGGCAGCACTGGCGTCATGTCTGGGACTATTCAGGGGGTAAATTCTCAGACTGGGGAATGCACCATCTGGACACCGCGCAGTGGGCCAACAACACGGAACGCACCGGCCCCGTCAAGGTAAGCGGCAGGGGAACAGTCAACGAGGGAAGTATGTATAACACCTTCATTGACTATGAAATCAACTACCAGTATGCCAATGAGGTTGAGCTCAACGTGAAAAGCGGCGGCACGAGCCTGCACTTTTACGGAAGCGACGGCTGGTGCGGCAGCAAAAGCTGGGACTCGGGCCTGGAGGCAAGCAACAAGGATATTGTCAGGGAACCAATCCCCGATGACGGACTGCACCTATATACCTGCAAGGGAGGTGAGCACCGCAATTTCCTCGACTGCGTGAAGACACGCAATGAACCCTATTTCCCTGCGGAAATAGGACATCGCTGTGCCAGTCTCTGCCATCTTGGTAACATCTCCATGCGACTTGGGACCGGGTTGAATTGGCAACCGGGCAAAGAAGAATTCATCAGCAATGACAAGGCCAACTCCATGCGCGAGCGCAAAATGCGCAAACCCTGGAACCTGGAAACCTCCTGAAGGAGGGGATCATCTCCGCCACACCGGGCGCCAACCGGACGCGATATTTAATAGCGATAGTGTTCAGGCTTAAAGGGTCCTTCCTGAGCCACGCCGATGTAATCAGCCTGTTCCGCAGTAAGCATCGTGAGCTTCGCTCCGACCTTCTCCAGGTGAAGCCTGGCAACCTCTTCATCGAGTTTCTTCGGCAACACGTAAACCCCGGGAGCATAGCTCTCCCTGTTCCTCCATAGATCAATCTGTGCCAGAGTCTGGTTGGTAAAGCTGTTGGACATCACGAAGCTCGGGTGCCCTGTTGCACAACCCAGGTTCACCAGGCGGCCCTCAGCGAGCATATACAGTTGGCGTCCATCCTCCATGGTATACTGATCAACCTGGGGTTTCACGCTCTGCTTGCTTACACCTTCCTCGGTATTGAGGGCATCGACCTGAATTTCATTGTCAAAATGCCCTATATTACACACGATTGCCTGATCCTTCATGGCCAGCAAATGCTCAATACGGATGATATCCTTGTTGCCGGTTGTTGTGACATAAATATCAGCCCACCCCAGGGTGTCCTCAACGGTGAGGACACGAAAACCCTCCATCGCCGCCTGTAGCGCACAGATGGGATCAATCTCGGTCACGACAATCTGTGCCCCCTGTCCACGCAATGACTGGGCACAACCTTTGCCGACATCCCCATAGCCACATACTACGGCCACCTTGCCTGAAATCATCACGTCAGTGGCACGCTTTATTCCATCAACAAGCGACTCGCGACACCCGTAGAGATTGTCAAACTTGGACTTGGTAACCGAGTCATTAACGTTAATTGCCGGGACACGAAGCTTATCCTGCTCAGCCATCTGGTAGAGACGATGGACACCCGTGGTAGTCTCCTCGGAAACGCCTTTCCAACCCTTAAGAAATTCCGTCCATTTGATTGGGTTCTCAGCATGAATCTTCCTGAGCAGATCCTTAATCACCTGCTCCTCATGTGAACTGCTCTCACTCTCCACCCAGTCTTCCCCTTCCTCAAGATCAGCTCCCTTGTGGATCAAGAGCGTTGCATCGCCCCCATCATCAACAATCAGCTCCGGACCGCTTCCATCGGGCCAAGTAAGCGCATTGAGAGTACAATCCCAGTATTCCTCAAGAGTTTCCCCCTTCCAGGCAAAAACCGGAACACCGGCGACGGCAATGGCAGCGGCGGCATGATCCTGAGTTGAAAATATGTTGCAGGAACACCAGCGTATGTCAGCTCCCAGGTCCCTGAGCGTTTCAATGAGCACTGCAGTCTGGATTGTCATGTGCAGTGATCCCATCACCCTGACACCTTCAAGGGGCCTGTCAGCCGCATGCTTTTTGCGCGTTGCCATCAAGCCCGGCATCTCATGCTCGGCAATGGCGATTTCGCGCCTGCCCCAGTCCGCCAGGCTGATATCTGCTACCTTGTAATCTTCTCTGGTCTCTGTAACTGCGTTCATGAAAATTGCTGCATTAAGGTTTCTAGGAAATTAGGAATTGGTTGCGGACCGGAGCTCATCGACCTTGTCAGTCCTCTCCCAGGTCATGGAATCAAGGTCGTCTTCCCGGCCAAAGTGACCGTAATTGGTGGACTTCCGATAAACAGGGCGCAGTAAATTCAACTGCGAGATGATATCTGCTGGCTTAAAGGAAAACACCTCGCCGACGGCCTGCTCGATCTTTGCCTCATCCACGGTATTGGTCTTGAAAGTTTCAACCGTAAGGGAAACCGGCTCGGGAAACCCGATCGCGTAAGCAGTCTGCAACTCACAGCGTTCGGCAAGGCCAGCGGCGACAATATTCTTGGCTACCCAGCGACACATGTAGGCTGCAGATCGATCGACCTTTGATGGATCCTTGCCCGAAAAAGCCCCTCCACCGTGTCGTCCCATGCCACCGTATGTGTCGACAATAATCTTCCTGCCTGTCAGCCCGCAGTCTCCCTCCGGGCCTCCTACAACAAACAATCCAGTAGGATTGATATGATACTTTGTATCCTCTGTCAGCAGGTCAGCGGGCAACACTTTCCCGATAAGGTCCTTGCCAAGGGCTTCACGAATCTCAGAGGTGGAAATCTCCTCGGCATGCATGGTAGAGACAACTACTGCGGTAATGCGGCTGGGCTTGCCCTCAACGTATTCAACGGACACCTGCGTTTTAGAGTCGGGACGCAGCCAGGTGTGCACACGGTCCTTGCGCAACCGGGTCAATTCCTCGCCAAGCCGGTGCGAATAGGCAATCGGTGCCGGCATAAGCTCCGGCGTATCATTACAGGCATAACCAAACATGATCCCCTGGTCCCCCGCACCCTGTTCCACGGTCTCCTTGTCAATGGCTGCCGAATCATCAACCCCCTGCTTGATATCCGGCGACTGCTGCCCAAGCAAATTAAGTAAGAAGAAACCCTGCGCGTCAAACTTGCAGGTATAGCTGTAATCACTTCCCTGCGCATAACACGAGTCGTAATTCATTTCCACAAGGACCTCCTTAACCAACTGTCGATGATCCAGCCTTGCCTTGGTGGTGATTTCCCCCCCCAGAATAACGGCATTATCCTTGACCATCGTTTCGCAGGCAACACGTGAGGAGGCATCTTCCTGCAGGCAGGCATCAAGCACTGCATCCGAAATGGTATCACAAACCTTGTCCGGGTGACCTTCGGTGACGGATTCCGATGAAAAAATGAAGCTGTTTGCCATATATCTAAATATCGTGATATGTTGATATGTTTACCTGAATCATGATGCCGTCAATGTTGAAATGGCTAAAACTCCTTGCCGATCCGACGCGCGTCAGGATTGTCAGGATTTTAAACCACGAAAAGCTCTCAGTGGCTGAACTACAGGAAATCCTCGCCATGGGCCAATCAAGGATTTCCTCACAACTTGCACAGCTTAAGAGCGGTGGGCTGGTTGAAGATGAGCGCTCAGGCAAGCATATTTTCTACCAGCTATCTCAACTAGCCGGCGACGACGCCCAGGCCCTGGAGAAAATTCTGGCCGTGGTGGAAAGCGCCGCGAAGGAAATTGCGGATTGCTCCCGGGATAATGAGTCACTCAAACTGGTGATTGCAAAGCGTTCAGACCGGGCTCGTTCCTATTTTGACGAACTTGCCGGGAAGTTCGGGCGCAACTACGTCCCCGGACGCAGCTGGAAAGGCCTGGCCGAGACACTCTTGAAACTGATAACCCCGGGAGTGGTCGCTGACCTTGGTGCCGGCGAGGGAACCCTTTCACAACTCCTGGCCCAAAGGGCCGAGAAGGTGATTGCTGTCGATAGTTCCGAGAAAATGGTGGAATTTGGTGTGAAAATCGCCCGCAAAAACGGTTATTCCAACCTTGAATATCGACTCGGTGACATCCAGTCTCCACCTATTGACGATGACTCTGTCGATCTCTCACTCTTCAGCCAGGCGCTGCATCATGCCAGCAATCCCCAGAAAGCCCTCGATGAGGCATTTCGTATTACCAAGCCCGGCGGTCGTGTCGTCGTGATGGATCTTCTCCAGCATGATTTTGAGGAAGCGCGTGAATTGTATGCCGATCTATGGCTTGGATTTGCAGAAGTCGAGATACGCAGCTTTCTTGACTCTGCAGGCTTTGAGAAAATCGAGTCGGCAATCGTCGACAAAGAGAATGCACATCCACATTTTCAAACCCTCATGGCTATCGCCCACAAGCCTTTATAGCTAACATTATGTTTACCGGCATCGTTGAGAGTATCGGCACGATTGAAAATATCACGTCTGCCGGCCAGGGAGCTGCCATGGAGGTCGCGCTTCCCGGTTTTGCTTCCGAACTGGAAACCGGAGAGAGTGTGGCAGTAAACGGTTGCTGCCTGAGTGTTGTGGCCCAGACTGACTCGAGCGCATCCTTTGATATCCTCGGCCAGACATTGTCGATAACCAACCTGGGGCATCTTCACGAAGGTGACAGTGTCAATCTCGAACGGGCTCTTTGCCAGGGCTCCAGGGTCAGCGGGCACTTCGTGCAGGGACACATCGATACCATTGCTGAAATTATTGCCCTGGAGCCAGCCGACAATGACCATCGCCTTGAGATTGCCCTGCCCCCTGAATTCTCACGCTACCTCGCTCCAAAGGGCTCAATAACAGTCGACGGGATCAGCCTGACCGCCGCAGACATCAACGATAGCAAGCACACTTTCACCTGCTGGATCACACCGCACACCCACTCAGTGACCACCCTTAGCACGCGTAAAGGCGGGCAGTTTGTTAACCTGGAGTTTGACATGCTCGCCAAGCACATCGAGCGCCTGACCGCCCCACAAATCGCAGAATAATCCGGGCCGCTACAAGACCCCTGGAGCCTATTTACAACCGGAGCCTATTCACAACAAAACGGCATCCGCTCCGGGATGTGCCCGGAAAGAATGCCGCTTGGTTGGTTGGTGAAAAACGGCTCCGTCCCGGGTCAGGCGTTGCCCTTGAAGTGGCAACAATCAATCCGCTAATACCGGCTCCCAATCCTCTGGTCCGACTTCAACCGGATTATGCCCTGTTGGCTCATTGACAAGCGGCGCACCACCACTTCTGGGAAGTGCAATCACAATCTTGTCACCATCGATGTCATTTTGCTCACTCATTGCAATCAATGTCTAATAAGGAAAAATCAAATCCTACTGGCAAGCCTCACATTCACCGCCATTGGTCATTGCATCCAGGCTGCACGCCTGAATCTCCTCAGCACTGGGCGACTTGCTCTCCCCCTTCTCCGCAGATTCTATACGGACCTTCTTTTTAGCATTCACTGTCGACTTCTCGATATTGGAAGCCGCCAGGCTGCGCAGGTAATAAGTTGTCTTCAAGCCTGCACTCCAGGCGGCACGATACATATGCGAGAGCTCCTTAAGGTCGGGCTTTGCGATAAAAAGGTTCAGCGACTGGGATTGATCTATCCACTTCTGGCGACGCGCGGCGGCATCAATTAACCAACGGTACTCGATAGAGAATGCCGTGGCGTATTTTTTCTTTATCGATTCCGGAATCTCATCAATATCCTCGATCTCACCATCATGATACTTTAACTGGTCCACCATGTCCTTACCCCAAAGGCCAAGTTTCTTGAGGTCACGCACGAGGTAGGAGTTAAGGACAATAAAATCACCGGAGAGGTTGCTCTTGACGAAAAGATTCTTGTAGGTGGGTTCAATACAGGGAGAACTGCCCATGATATTGGATATTGTCGCTGTTGGAGCAATAGCGAGGACATTGGAATTGCGCATTCCCTGCTTTTGAATCTTTGCCCGCAACGCATCCCAGTTTAACTTCCCTTCGCGTGGAACCTTGATCTTCTGGCCCCGCTCACGTTCCAGTAAATCAATGGTATCAGGCGGCAGAATCCCCCGGTGCCACTTGGAGCCCTTGTAACTGGAGTAGGAGCCATACTCTGCAGCCAAATCACTCGACGCCTCATAGGCGTAATAGGCGATTGCCTCCATAAACTCGTCATTAAACTCAACCGCCTCCTGGGAGGCAAAGGCTGTATCACGCTGAAAAAGCGCGTTCTGAAGACCCATTACCCCGAGCCCAATCGGACGATGCCTCTGGTTGGCACAGCGAGCCGCTTCTGTTGGGTAAAAATTGATGTCAATCACATTGTCCAAAGCGCGCACTGCGATACCAACAGTCTCACGCAACTTCTCATGGTCAATCGCGCCCTTGTCATCGAGGTGGTTGTCAATCACGACCGAACCAAGGTTACAAACAGCGGTCTCATCCTCGCCGGTATTGAGGGTAATCTCAGTGCACAGGTTTGAACTATGGATCACACCGCAATGATCCTGCGGGCTGCGGACATTGCACGGGTCCTTGAAAGTGATCCAGGGATGGCCGGTTTCAAAGAGCATCTTCAGCATGCTTTTCCACAACTCGATGGCGGGTATTGACTTGCCGTAAATTTCACCGGTAGCAGCCTTTGCCTCATACTCTATATAACGCTCCTCAAAGGCACTCCCGTAAAGGTCATGGAGATCAGGTGTCTCATTTGAACGGAACAACGTCCAGTCCTCACGGGCTTCCATGCGCTTCATGAACAGGTCCGGGATCCAATTCGCCGTGTTCATGTCATGGGCACGACGCCGGTCATCACCGGTATTCTTACGCAACTCAAGAAAATCCCCGATGTCGACATGCCAGCTCTCCAGGTATGCACAGCCGGAACCCCGCCGCTTGCCACCCTGATTGACCGCAACAAGCTGATCATTGTGCAACTTCAAAAACGGAATAACCCCCTGGCTCTCACCGTTGGTGCCATGGATATGGCTGCCGGTACCGCGCACAGCAGTCCATGATCCCCCCAGCCCGCCAGCCCACTTCGAAAGATAAGCATTCTCTGCAATACCACGCTGCATGATCGACTCAATCGAGTCATCAACTTTGTAGAGGTAACAGGAACTGAGCTGCGAATGATTCGTGCCGGAATTGAAAAGCGTCGGCGTTGACGAACAGAACCGGCGCGCCTTGTAAAGCCTGTAAAGTGCAATGACCTTGCCTATTGCATCTTCTTTCTCGTCACGGAACAATCCCATCGCGACACGCATCCAGAAGAGTTGCGGTGTCTCAATACGCCGATGCACTTCACCTGTCTTGTCTATCGTCAGGTAGCGGTCATAAAGGGTCTGGATGCCCAGATAATCAAAATCGAGGTCCGCTGCGGGATCAATCGCATCTGCCAGCTTGTCCAGGTCATGATTCCTGAGACGCTTGTCAAAACGGTCTATCTCAATGCCGCGTTGCAAACCGGCCTTGAACCCTCTGCGATGAGCTGCCGGGAGATCCCCGATACCATCGCTGACGATATTCCAGTCCAGAACCTCCTCATAAATATAGGTCAGCAAAATTCGTGCAGCAAACTGGGCAAAATCCGCATCTTTCTCTATCAGGCTTTTGGCATTGAGGATAATGGTCTTGTCGAGATCGGACCTGGACATCTCAGGGAAAACCGAACGGCGCAGTTCGCGTTCAATTTCCTCGGAACCCAGGCACAATTCCAGCCTGAGGGATGCAAACTCAATGCGCTTGCGCAAATCCGTGCCATCCCATAGGAAGGTCGAGCCGTCCCGGTTGCGAACCAATATCAGGGAATCCTGATTCGGGTCATCCGCTCCTTCGTTCTCTACATCCAGGGACTCCTGTTGCTCAACTTCGCGCAGCACAGCACGGTGCGCGCGATAAAGGATGTATGCCTCGGCAACCTTGAAATACCCCTGACGCATCAATTCCTCCTGCACACGGTCCTGAAGATCCTCAATGTGGATGAACTCCGTAGTCTCCTCGGCAATACGATCGCTGACTGCCTGCGTGACATCTTCCGCAGGACCCGAGTCAAGATGCAGCGAGAGAAACGCTTTTCGCACCGCAACCTCGACCTTGTTCGGGTTCCATTTCACGGCCTGGCCATTGCGACGGATGACGTTAGCATCCCGCTGTTGCACTCCATCCTCACCGCTGCCGCCTGCGGCATTGCGTTGCGAGCGGATAATCAGTGAGCGGGCAACATCATGAGCATTATTCTTCACAAGTGCCCGCTCTATGATCCTGGACATCTCCGTTGAGTCAAACGTCATCTCCGAAGCCCGTGACTGCTCACTCTGCTCAACAATTTCCTCGGTTACAGAACGTGCAATACCTGCCACAAGGCGCTGGTTTTCATCATTGAAAATATCTTCCTCCTGGCGGGAGAGAAGAAGGTCGGTAAGCGCTCCGCCCACAGTATCCGCCACCTCCGCAATATCATAATCGCGGGTCTGCCCGCCTATCTCTATCTTAATCTGAAGTTGTCCAGGTAATGCCGGTGTCTGCGCACGGGCGTATTCAGACCAGTCAAAGCGCGGAGGATTATGCTCGGTTGGTTGTTCAGCAAACTTTTTAAGCCGAAGATCCTCTTGAAGTATATTTCTCACTATCATCTAAAATTATTCCATCAATGTTGCTAATTGGTAAGTCCAGTCCTGTCGTTTAGAGCTTATCTGCCGCAGACAACGAGTTCCTTACAGCTCGTCATCACTGACCACCTCCAGGGCCGAGGTTTTCTGATATTCAGTCACCCGGCCCTCAAAGAAATTCTGCTCTTTGCTGATGTCCATCATCTCCGCCAGCCAGGGGAAAGGATTCTCGACTCCCGGGTTCAATGGTGCCAAGCCCACCCCCTCGAGGCGCCGATCGGCGATATGGTCAATGTAATGAATGAAGTCCCCGCAGCTCAAACCCAGCGAATTCACCGGTAGGCAATCCTCGATGAACTCTTTCTCAAGCGCTACGGCCTCACGCATTGTCTCGCGCAGTTCCTCGCGGAAATCGTCTGTCCAGATCTCATGGTTCTCCTCGATGAGATCCATGAACAAATTACGCAACAATTCAATGTGATTGGACTCGTCACGCAAGGTGTAGCGGAACATCTGGCCAATACCGGTAAACTTGTTTTGCCGGTAAAGGCTTAAGATCATGCCAAAGAGCCCGTAGAACTGGGTGCCCTCCATACATTGGCCAAAAACAAAAATATCCTTGGCTAGCAACTTCTTGTTCTCCGGAACTGTCAGGTCAATATCACGCCGCAGGGCATGGGAAACACGGGTAACGAACTCGTTCTTGCGCTTAATGGTTGGAATCTGCTCAAACATCGCCTCACACTCATGCGGATTGATCCCCAGCGAACTGATCATGTAGAGCAATGAATCAGCATGTATATTCTCCTCATGCGCATGACGTCCAAGGACGAGCTTTAATTCAGGTGCAGTAACCAGTTCCCTGATCACGTGCAGGATATTGTCACCAACAATCCCCTCTGCAGCGGAAAAATAACCGATCCCCATGCGGATAATCCATCGTTCCGCATCAGTGAGCTGGTTATCAGACTGCCACTGCTCAATATCCTTGCCCATGGCAATATCCTCAGGCTCCCAGTGATTAGCCTTCATGGTCCTGTAAAGATCATAGGCCCACTGGTATTTCAGGGGCAGAAGGTTGAACGCCTCCGTCTGGCGACCGTTAATCACCGATTTAGCAGCAAAGGCCTCCTCCGCCTTATCCCTGTCCAAAACAAATTGCTTCTTTCCTATTTCGAACGTCTTTTCCATCAGCCTTCTATATCTCGCAGGAGCGACCTATCAATTTCTCGTTAAATTAAGGATGTCTTAGGGAGCTTTCCGACCGTAGCTCCGCCTCAAACGACGGCACAGGCCCTATAAAAATCCCCATTTATCGCTCATCTCGACAAAGTGGCAACACTGGGCGTAAACCACTACATCTTGGTAGAGCGAAGGTTACTATGC